>JASHQK010000339.1 GCA_030039195.1 Candidatus Sulfotelmatobacter sp. | reverse complement strand
ATGTCTTTGCCGGGCATCTTCAGCCCAGTCGTCCACGAGGGGCACATCTACGTGGATGGTGGGCTGCTTAACAATTTTCCCGTCGCTGTCGCAAAAGATATGGGAGCCGAAATCGTTCTCGGCGTTCATCTTGAGGTTGCTCCTTTGAAGGGTGATGCAACGCTCTCCAGCTTCCAGGTGCTGGGGGAGTCGATCGAAGCGGTAATTGCGGCGAATGAGCGTGAAGCGATGAAACGTGCGGATCTGGTGGTGAACGTTGATCTGCAAAAGTTCAGCTCCATGGACTATGAAAAAGCTGATGCCATCGTCAAGGCGGGATATGACGCGGCAGCAGCTAATGCCGAAAAGCTTGCAACCCTGTCTGTAGACGAAGCGTCTTGGAAGGACTATTTGGCCGAGCGTGCCGGCCGGCGCCTCGGGGCGGTTACACCTCAATCGGTACAGGTTACTGGGGTCGATCCGAAGATCGCCTATCCATTGGCTGAAGAAATGTCCGACTTCGCAAAACAGTCGGTGAACTCATCGAAACTGGAGCGCAAAATTCTGGAACTGAATGGCACAGGTCCGTTTTCCAGTCTGAACTACAGCCTGGTCCAGGAAGACGCCAAGCCCGTCCTGAAAATCGATGCTAGGGAAAAGCCGTATTCGCCACCGATCGTCCGCCCGGTTATCGTGATTGACGGATCGGACTACAACGATGTCTTCTTCAGCATCGGAGCTCGCATCACGTTTCTGAACTTCGGAGGCTACCGACGGGAGTTGCGCAACGACGTAATTCTGGGGTCACAGTACAAAGTTGGCAGCGAGTATTACCGTCCCTTCAGTCCTGCTAGTAACTGGTTCATAGCGCCACGAGTTGGGATCGACAGTTCTCAATATCCCCTGTATAGCGGAAGCACCCTGCTTGCTCTGTACAGACACCGCCTGGCAGTCGGCGGCCTCGATCTGGGTCATGGCTTCGGGCGAACCGGCGAACTGCGCTTCGGATATGAAGGTGGCTATCAGCATTTCTCGCCGCAGATTGGGAACGACAGTGAACTGCCGACTGTTTCTGGAGCGACTGGCGACGTTAAACTCCAGTATTCCTTCAATAATCTTGATGATCCAGTCGTACCCGGCGGCGGCCAAAGCGTAAATTTCTTCACGAAGTACTACCATGCCAACCCCGGGGCTCCGGACGGTTTCCCATTGTCAGAACTGCAGACCCAGAACTTCTTGCGCTTGAGCAACCCGTCCTCAGTTTTCTTGAATGCCTACGGTGGAACCAGCTACGGTTACAAAACCGGGATTCCAGCATTTGCGCTTGGCGGTGTCACGCGTTTTGTAGCATTCGGTGAGAATGAGCTGCTCACCAATCAATACTTCCTGTTCCAGACGGGGTATATCCGAAAACTGACTAGAATGCCTCCGCTGCTAGGCAGCACTATTGATTTTGTCGGTATGTTCGAGGTTGGAAAAACGTACGCCCTTCCCAATGCACCCAAGCCGCCATACCTGCCGGGCGATGTTGTCGGCGCACTCATTGTGAATACTCTATTCGGACCTGTAGAAGTCGGCGGGGCTGTCGGCAACTATAGCCACGCTAAGTTCTACTTCCAGATCGGCAGAATTTTTTGATGATTCCCGCGGCGGGTGTCCCTGGCACAAATTCAGGCCACAAAATCGACTTTCGTAGTTGTTGCACACTTCTGTTCTTTTTGTCGCACCTTTCGTTTCGGACTCACTTTGGCTAATTCCGCATTCAACTCAGCTCCCGCCAGCATTGCAAAACCTGTCCAGTACAACCAAACCATCAGTGCTATAGCGGCCCCTAAAGTCCCATACGTCTTGTTGAAACTCGCAAAGTGGCGAAAATATTCTCCCAAGAGATAAGACAGCCCTATCCAGAAAGCTACAGCAACTACCGCGCCGGGCAATGTATTCCGGAAGCGCTGCTTTACATTGGGGGCGAGGAAGTACAGGATCTCGACCGCCAGCACAGCAAATGCCACAGCGATGGTCCAACGAAGATACGGCCAAAGCAGAACGAACAATCCGGAAAGGTGAACCCTGCTCGCAAGCCACTCGCCGAACCTTGGCCCGACGATCACCACCGAGAATGCGACTAACATCAACAGTTCTATGGTGAATGCCAGCCCGACCGCCAAAGAACGAGTTTTCCAGAAGGGACGGCCTTCGTGAACTTCATATGCCCTGTTCAGTGCTTTGATCGTCGCAACAAAAGCACTTGAGCTGGTCCACAGAGTGCCCAGAATGCCAACAGAAAGAAAAGTCCCGCGATTCGGCGTGAACACTTCGGCCGACACTCTACGTATCAACCCCATACTGTCAGGTGGCAACACATTTGCCATCAGAGGTAAAGTCTGATCGGACAGATCGGGTGCCGGCAAATAGGCGAAGATCGCCGACAAAAACATCAGCGCGGGAAATAAGGACAACATGAAGTAATATGCCAGCGCCGCGGCCATCTCCAACGTATGCCGGCGGTCTACGCGGTCGTATGTTTGCAAGAGGGCATCTTTGATAGCATGCGGCTTCATAAGTCGAACGCGCCGAACAGAATCAGACACTGAACGAGGTCTTGAGGGAGACCGACGCGACCAAAACTACTTCTGATGCTCCAACACATCCTTGGTGGAGGTTAAGGACTTTTCCAAATCGGAGACCGCATCCTTCGTCTCTGTCCTTCGAATAATCGCGCCTTTAATGCCGGTCCATAACGCTTGCTCGCACCCCATGGTCCTCACCAGATAGAAACCGGTCTGCTTCGGATCGTCATTGTCACGCAGTAAGAAAGTGAGTTCCAGGGCAGTCTCGAAGTAGTGACTAGAATAAAGTTGTTTCTCCGCGATCACATAAGGCGGCTGGTCAGTTTTATCTCCGCGCATGGTCAGTACATGGACAATACGCAGTGTAGGTTTCGGCCCAATTTTCACGTTCTCCCAATAGAAGGTGTCTTCCACGTTCGCTGGTTTTGCGTTCGGGTAGCCGAGAAGGTAACTGTAGAAGCTCGGTAGGTCACGAGGCAATACCTGATGGTAGCTGAGGATATACTTGAATTGATCGGAAACATTTACCTGCTGGCCTTTATCGTTATAAACCGTCCCGAATATACGGTCGCCGTCTTTCTGGTACTGCAGCACCCGCGACAAAGCGAGCTTCTGGACCAATTGGTTGACCTGTTCATCCACGTTCGGCGCCGCCCAGTTGACAGACTTTCGGAGCTCATCCATGGCGCTGCTGACAGGTATCTGCACCTTGCAATCCCCGGGCTTGCAGTCCTTCAGCCCCTTCACGTCATCGCTGTCGAATCCAAACCCTTGGAGGTCCGAGAGTTGTGGGGGATCGCTGAACTTCCGGGTGGACAGGTATTCGATGTGACTCAGACGATTGAAGTCACTCCTGAACTTAATGTAACTTTCCGGGGCCGCGTTAACGTAGATCACTCCAAAAACGAAAATCTCGGCAGGGCTGCGCGGTTCCACAGTCTTGACAAACGCGCGTCCGTTCCGGACGGCGGCAATCTGATCTTGGCTTAGTCCAATCCTCTGACTCAAGAAGTTCTTCAGCTCTGAAGTCGTTTGGCAAAAACCGGCTGAGATTGGTGTCGTGAGTAGAAGAGTCTGTGCAACAGCTTTAAGAACCCTCCGTTTCATGATCAGCCTCGTGCGAAGATGAGCTTGTCTGCGGAAGAACAGCAACTCCCCCCTCACTTGTTCTTCTTTCCGAAGACTCCGCTGAGACCCTTAGTCACGTTCTTAGCTCCCGGAACCTGTCCCTTGGCTACGTTGGTGAGTTCGCCCTTTGCCAGGCCTGCCACTGCACCTCCCACTTCCGGAACGAATTTCGGGTTTGCGGTCGTTCCTTCGATCGCGAACGGAACCCCACCCTGCCCGCTGGCTGCTCCTGCAACCTTAGACAGTCCTCCCACAACACCGCCGTGTAGGTTGGCCAGCATCTTGAAAGCGAGCTCGCCCGATGGGCTGACTGTACCCGCGCCAGTGATCACTCCGATAGCTGGTACGTTGAGATCAATGTTGTCGGCTTTTGTACCCTCCGGTGCAATCTGCGCATTCAGGCTGGCGTTCTGGATGGAAGTGTCGGGATTGGAAACTGCTTTCCCGGCGAAAGCAGACAAAGCTCCTAGTTTCGAGCCCAAGTCAAAGTTGGTCAGTCTCGTGTCAACAAGACGAACCGGTCCGGTGATCACCAATTTGTCCAGAGGTCCCGCAATTGCCAGCTCCGCTGAGAGAGTGCCACCTTTCAGTTGCGCCCCC
>JASHQK010000338.1 GCA_030039195.1 Candidatus Sulfotelmatobacter sp. | reverse complement strand
CCGTGATTACAACGTCCTTGCCTGTTCCGCTGGCGTCGGCGGGGATGGTCTGAGTCTGGCGAACGCCGTGTACCGATACACCTTCCATCTCACTCATTCCCAAATCTTCCTGTTTGGTGAATTCGTTGGCTGGAAGCATATCGCCTACCGGCGACGCGGCTAGCAGGGCCGGAGGCACGGTGGCTGGCGGACGATTCACGACCATCGTCCAGAAAGTCTTGTGGCGGGGATCGACGATCGCAGACATTCGCGTCTGCGGATCGTAGAGATGAATCCGAAGGACCTGTGGCGTCACTGAACTGGAGGCTGGGACCGGATCCCGACCTTCGTTGTGGATGCGGCCGTGGCTGTCGCGCGCGATCTGGCGGATAGTTTTGACGTTTACCACCGCTCCGTTGGGCTGGACGAATGAGCGCTGCACATCGATCATCGCGCTGAATGGTGCGTTGGGGATCGGCGTGACGAAAATATCCTGCGCACCCGCGAACGGAACCAGAGCTGCAATCAGAACCAGACACGAGAGAGGGACCCCAGAAAATCGACGATACATCTGCGCCCTCCAACGAACGGATTGTCAGCACAGAATACCGTGATTTCCCTCACTTTGGAAGCCTTTCAAACCCAATAAGATTGTCTTGTCCTCTCTGGAGACCGCAATGGAACCATTCCGTTTTCATGTATTCGTATGCACGCAGCAGAAGCCCGAAGGTGTCACTTCATGCCCGGCTCAGGGTTCGTTTGGCGTACTCGACAAGCTCGATCGCGAATTGCAGTCACGCAGCCTGATAAACGATGTTCAACTTACAACCTGCGGCTGCCTGGGACTGTGCGACGAAGGCCCGGTGATGGTCGTCTATCCCGAGGGAGTCTGGTACCGCCGCGTGCAGCCCTCGGACGTAGCGGAAATCGTCGATACCCATTTGCGTGGCGGCGCGCCCGTCGCTCGCCTCGTTTGGAACGACGCTGCCGCCATGAAGGCCATGTCGGTCGAGCATGGAGAAAAGTTCCGCGCCTCCATGGCCGCACGTGACAAAGCCGGGACCCTCCCCGACCGCCTGGATCAGATGATCCGCAGCTTCCAGCCCAGCCGCTGCATTCTGACCGCGCTGGAACTTGATCTTTTCACGGCGGTTGGCGACGGCGCCAGCGCGGAAGAAATTGGATCGGAGATTCACGCCAATGCGCGTGCGGTTGCGATGCTGCTGAATGCGCTCATCTCCATTGCCCTGCTGACGAAAGAGGGCAATCGGTACAGGAATACCGCCGAGTCGGCGCGATTCTTCGTCCAGGGTGCGAAAGACAATCAGCGCAACGGCCTGCTGCATACGGCAAATATCTGGCATCGCTGGAGCACGCTGACTGAGGCGGTGCGCCGCGGGACGTGCGTTCCCATCGAGCGCGACCAGACGGAATGGACCGGAAATTTCATCGCCGGCATGCAGCGCAATGCCAAAGCTCGTGCGCCGCTCGTGGTGAAAAGCCTGGGGACGGCTGGAATTCGCCGCATTCTCGATCTGGGCGGCGGTTCCGGTGCGTACTCCATCGCCTTTGCCCAGGCCGAGCCGAACTTACATTGCGAAATTCTCGATCTGCCCGAGGTCGTGCCGCTGACATCCGAATACGTCGAGAAAGCCGGCGTGTCGCATCAAATCGCCCTCCGTCCGGGTGACATGCTGCGCGACAATTTCGGCTCCGGCTACGATCTCATCATGCTGAATGCGATCTGCCACATGTTCTCTGAAGAACAGAATTGCGAGCTCTTTCGTCGTGCGCGGAAGGCGCTTGCTCCCCGTGGCAGGCTCGCAGTGCAGGATTTCATTCTCAATGATGAAAAAACCGGGCCGCAGCATGCCGCATTGTTTTCGCTCAACATGCTGGTCGGCACCCAGGCCGGCGCGAGTTACAGCGAAGCCGAGTACACCGCCTGGATGAAAGCTGCGGGATTCTCTAAGGTGTCGCGCATCAACCTGCCGGGTCCGAGCGACCTGATCGTCGGCCGAGTCGAATAGACCGATGCCATGGGGACATTCGCAGCAAAAAGAAGCGAAACCCCAACTCGCTAACCCTTCGCCAGATACTTAGCGACCACGGTCGCGCAGCCTTGGACGAACTGCTGTTCGATCGCGGTGAACGTGCCCGGGAAATAGCTCTCGACGTCGAGTTCGCCGGCCAGTTGGTTCTTGACGAAGATCGGCACCACCATCTCGCTGTGGACCAACGACGAGCCCGGCAGATAACGCGGATCTTTGGCCACATCGTCGACCACCACCACCTGCCCGGTGCTGGCGGCCGCACCACACAATCCGCTGCTCAGGGGAATGCGGCGGTTGGGCGTAAAACTCCCGACAAACGGTCCCACAACCAATACGTTCGAGTCCGCGGCGTCGACTAAATAGAACCCGACCCAGTTGTAGCGCGTGAATTTTTCGTGCAGCCGCTGGGAGATCCGCTCCATCAGCGATGTGGCCGTCAGGGCCGATTTTGCAAAATCGTGAAATTCATGGAGTAGTTCTTCATGCACCGCGGTCATCTTCCGACCTCGCGCAGAGCGTCAGAACAACTTAAGAGGGCGCTCGAAGGAATTAAAGACTTCCTGGTTAGTTTACGGCAGTGGCGAAACGCAAGAAAGTTACTCCGGATAGCCGCCCGTCGGAGGATCACAGAATCCCGGGCGCACCGCGGGCGTCACGACCCCACCGGCGTGCTGCATTGGAATTCGTCCTACAGCAGGTACAATCATTTCAGAAGTTCCCGCCGGGCGCGTAGCTCAAACGGATAGAGCATCGGATTTCTAATCCGAGGGTTGCAGGTTCGATTCCTGCCGCGCCTACCATGCCACCGAGCCGCATGCATCAAGGCGTTGTCTCAGCCTGCAATTTCGGCGTGGGCGCGATCTCGGCGTCCCAGATGCCATCGAAGTCCACGAAATAGCCCTGCACCTCGAGTTGGGGAATTGCTGCTTTCAAGTTTGCGGCGGCAATTTGCAACTCGCGACCATGATGCTCG
>JASHQK010000337.1 GCA_030039195.1 Candidatus Sulfotelmatobacter sp. | reverse complement strand
GATTTCAGATCCTTGAGCGGCGCGCACAGAGTCCGCCCCGGCTCAAAATCACACTGCGTTCGATCCGCAACTCGCGGATGTTCCCCGGCCTAGCGAGACAAAGGTCTGATTTGTTTCCTGCCGAAAAGGAGGCCATCGATAGACCAAGCACCGGGTCCAATCATGGCCAGAGTAGCGCCGAGGGTTGCCAAGACAAGGGGCAGCCAGAAGTCGCCCCCTCCTGAGAAAACGATCCACAGATCGCGGCCTGCAACTATTGCACCCGCGACGGGGGTCCATAAGCCGACGAGGAGAAGAATCGCCGCGCTGGCATCGATAATTTGTGGAGCGATTGATCCAGGCTGCGATGTCGGATGAAGATGTGCAACAACACTGCAGAACACAGCGGCTGCGGTTACCAAACGCTGGAGCATGAGACCGATACCAGGAAATCCACTGGCGAATGTTGAGAATAGGCGTTGCAGAGGGCCCCCCGTGAGTTTTGAATGGATAGGTTACGATTGTGGCGGCGGGAGTGAAAACGGCTGAAAGACGGGCCGGGAAATCATCATTCTGGGGGACTATAACTCGATGATTCCGCGCTTTAATCCAATCGTTACGGCGTGAGCCCGGTCATTGGCGCCAAGTTTGGACAATATGTTTGCTACATGGCTCTTGGCGGTTGCTTCGCTGATCGAGAGTTGATCGGCGATGAGTTTATTAGAATTTCCGGCGGCGATGAGTCGTAGTACCTCAATTTCGCGTGGGCTCAAGAAATCGTCTGCCGCGTGTTCAGCCAGTTCGGCGGCGATCTCGGGAGGTATTCTTTTCTGCCCGGCATGGACGGCGCGAATCGTTTCCAGGAGCTCGCGATGTACATGCCCTTTCAGTATGTAAGCGCGGGCACCTGCTCTAAGTGCTCGCAGTACCTGGGCATCCCCGCTATATGTTGTCAGGACCACAATATGGGCATCAGGAAATTCACTTAAAATCTGCATGATTGCTTCGGTCCCGTTCATATCTGGCATCTGAAGGTCCATCAGGGTTACATCTGGACGGTGTGATCGGAATGCCTCGACGGCCTCTCGCCCGCTCGACGCCTCCCCCACCAATTTCATGTCGGCTTCTGCATTGACCAGGGTCGCAATTCCCTTTCGTAAAACGGGGTGGTCATCCACGGTGAGGATTCGGATCAGATTAGGCGGAATGTTCACGATTTTATATCCTTGCGGAATAGCTTGAATCGGGAGCGATCATGGGTGTCTTTGTAGGCAATCGCACCAGGCACCGTTAGCTCCACTTCGGTTCCCGCTCCCGCTTCGCTCCAGATGCGCAATCGCGCTCCAATCCTGACGGCACGCTCACTGACTCCCGGTAGCCCCCAATGTCCAGGACGTTTGCTATGCTCGAGAACGTTGCGTTCGATACCCCTACCATCATCCCGGAGTTGCAAACAGAGCTGATTCTTGTCGTATCGGATCTGGGCTTCGATGTGACTTGCACGTGCGTGCCGAAAGGCGTTTTGCAGCACTTCACGAGCAATTCTGTAAAGTTCCTCTTGAAGAATGGGTGACAGCTTTCTCGGTTTGCCTTCCACGATCACCCTGAAAGTGGGTGACTTTTGACCGGAGGCGTAAGGGACTGCCAGTTCTTCGCCGGCTGTGTCCAACAACTGCGCAAGGTCTCCTTCAGTAAACGACTCCGAGCGTAATCCGTGAATTGCATCGCGACTTTCGGCGATGGCCTGCTCCGTCCCGAGAATCGCTTCATCAAGAGTTTGCTGTGCCTTGTCCGGGGTACGGGGTAGCATGTTTCGAGCCGCCTGAAATTGAAACATCAAACCATGTAAGCTCTGCAGCAACGTATCGTGTAGTTCGCGGGCAATCCGAGTTCTTTCGGAAATCCGTTCCTCCATTTGCAACTGCACTCGGGCTTGGGCCCGCCTCACTCGCCGCTGGGAAGCCTCCCACGTCAGTAACGCCAGTCCTGCCAGGCAAACCAGAATGAACCAGGTCGTCTCATAAAAATAAGGGAGCTGATTGACCTTGTACACAATACCATTCCGGTCCCATATGCCATCGCTGCTGCTCGAGCGCACATGAAACAGGTGGGATCCGAGGGGAATGTTCGTGTACACGACGGATCTGGAACTCGGTGCATTAAGCCACCCCGCGTCAACGCCCTCCAATCGATATTGAAGGCGAATCTTTTGTGGAGCATTGAGATCCACGGTTTCCAAGTGAAATTCCACACGATGAGTTCCAGGAGGCAGCATTGTCTCGGCGCCTGGCAGTAGCTCATCTGTGTCCACTGTCAACCCTCCGATGAACACCTCCGGTTTGCGACTCGGCCCCGGCAGATCGTCGAGATCAAGCATGGCAAGCCCCTTGACCGTAGCGACCCAGAGCTGATTGTGCTGTGTGATCGTCATGTTGGGAGAGCCAACGCTGCACTGCATCGAATTCAATCCATCAGACCGATCAATCAATTCGTAATTAAGAGGAGCACTGGAATCCCGCGCTGAATTTTGGAGATCGTTTAGCCGGACGCGAAGGATTCCATTCGTGCTACTGAACCAAAGATCGTGTTTCTGAGACTCAACCATGTCCAGCAAATGGAATTCTTCGTTGACAGGGACTAAATGGCCGTCTTGAATCAGACTGATCCCCTTAGGCGAATTAAAGGTGTAGAGATTGCCGGAGGAGTCGGCCGCAAATTGAACCGAAAATGGGCTGCCTCGCGCTCGCGAGGGAGGAAACGGAACGAATCGCTCCCCGACAAGCCGATCAATGCTGTCCTGCGTTGCAACCCACACTGTCCCCGAGTGATCTTGATGGATGGCAAGGACCTGATTACTTGATAGTCCATCTGTCGTCGTGTAGTTCCGGAGGTGGCCGTTTTGCAAATGACTGACACCATCGGGCGTCGCGATCCAGAGGGAACCATCGCGGGCCACCAAAACTTGCAATACGATCTTACTTATGAGCCCTTGCACCAGCGAGTATTGAGCAAAGCGGCCGTTTCTGAATCGGAATAACCCTCCGCCATAAGTGCCAATCCATATATCTCGGTTTTGGTCTTCCGCCAAAGACCATACGCAAGTATTCAATAGGCCGTCCTTTTCTCTATAGGATGTGAATCGCTTCCCGTCATAGACCGAGAGTCCGCAGTTGCAGCCTATCCAGAGCTTGCCATCACGTGCTGACAGTATCGCCATAGGGATATTGCTGACCAGGCCGTCAGCGGTAGTGAACATGCGGACAATCCGTCGCTTTAGGTGGATCAGGCCGCTTCCATTTGTGCCCACCCAAATACCACCCTCGTGGTCGGCGTAAAAACAACGCGGTTGGACATCGTGAACGGCCGTATCCTCCATCACATTCCCAGTAATCCGATAAACGCCGCCTCCATATCCGATCCATAGGTTGCCTTCAAGATCAGCATAAGGTCGGCGAAAGACGAAGGGTTTGGATTCCGAAGGGTGACGGAGCTGGGGCAAGGGCGCGCGTCCGCGACGAAGTAGGCCTTCGTGGGTGGAGTACCACATCGTTCCATCGTGGTCCTCGAAGATGTCAAAGACGTCGCTTTCGGGCACCCCCACACTGGCTGCGAGATCAGGACGCCGGACGGACTTGTCCCCGTTCCACTCGATGATCTTGCCCTCATTTATCAAAAGCAGATGACCATCCAGCGTCTCGGCGATACGGCTAATTGATTCGCCCGAAATCACTTCCACAAACTTGCCAAAGTCTTCCCGATACAAACCGTGATTGGTTCCGGCCCAAATTGTGCCGTTGCGAGCCTGTAGCAACGCGTTGACCTGATCGCTCGGCGCTGAGCTAAGATGATAGAAAGTCGTCAGCGCGGGATTGAATTGATCGAGGTCTGAGTTTGGAATGCGCACCACCCCGGAGTCGGTACCCACCCAGAGCTCGCCAACAGAAGATTCAAGCAATGAGTGAACGGCACCTTGGCCGGGCGAGCCGGAGGCTTGAAGATTCGCCGGACTAAACTCGCGTCCGTCAAACCTAACCAGCCCAGACTGCGTACCTATCCAAAGAAAGCCGTTCTCGGTTTCGAGAATCGCGTTTACAACATTGTCGGGAAGGCCGTTCTCAACAGTGTAGTCAAATCGGATGTAGTCAGCCCGATGCGGCGATCTAGCTGGATTTCCCAATTCGGCTTTTGTCTTCGCAACCGACGGATCGTTTACCGCGCAATAGGCTATTGGAAGACATCTGGCATGAACGCCAACGAGAAACAAAAAAATGGCTAGTTGCCTGCGCATTTCAGGATTGGCGAATGAATTTTGATCGGCCATGCAGTCGGTAGCCCGTATGAGTCCATTCTGCTCATTTGAGCTAATTCAGCCGACCGCTGACACTATGCTCTTGTTTCGGGTACCCGGGGTCAGTTTATACCGCGCAGCGTTCCCGCGCGAGGCTTAGGCGCATTGCTGTGCCGTGCGCGAGATGCCCAGTTTTCGCATCCGGAAATACAGTGTGGATCGCTTGATTCCCAGCCGAACCGCCGCTCCTCTGGAACCTCCCACCACCCATTTCGTTTGCTCCAGGGTCTTACAGATATGCGCTCGCTCGGCATCTTCCAGCGTGACCGGAACCCCGGCGATCGGCGCTGGGGTCGATTTCAGATCCTTGAGAGGCGCGCACAAGGTCCGCCCCGGGCTCAAAATCACACTGCGTTCGATAAAGTTTCGCAACTCGCGGATGTTCCCCGGCCACGGATGTTCGCACATCACTTCCATTGCTTCTTCCGGCACGTCCACAATGTTTTTGTTCATACCCCTGGCGAAAGTGCGCACGTAGTGCATCACCAATGCCGGAATGTCCTCCGCTCGTTCCCGCAGCGGAGGGATCCAGATCGGAAATACGTTGAGCCGATAATACAAGTCGCTGCGGAATTGCCCGTTCGCTATAAGGGCATTGAGGTCGCGATGGGTGGCTGCAATCAGCCGCACATCGGCCCGCAGCGTCTGCGTGCCGCCCAGCCGTTCGAACTCACCTTCCTGCAGCACACGCAGCAGCTTCGCCTGCAGTTCCATGTGGATATCACCAACTTCGTCAAGAAACAGCGAGCCCCGGTCGGCGGCTTCGAAGCGGCCGACTCGACGGGCGACCGCCCCGGTGAAAGCGCCGCGCTCATGCCCGAACAGTTCTCCCTCGAGCAACCCGAGAGGGATGGCAGCGCAGTTGAGCTTTATGAAGGCGCGAGAACGCCGCTGACTGTGGCGATGGATGGCTTGAGCTATCAGCTCTTTTCCTGTGCCCGTCTCGCCGTGAATCAGCACAGACGAATTCGTAGGTGCGACCGTCAGCGCGAGGTCGAGCGCACGTCGGAGTCCAGAACTCGAGCCGACAACGCCCCCGGTTACCCTGCTGTCGCTATCGTTGGACTCCGAATCGGACAAACAAACAGCCCGTACAGCAGGCGTTGTGCTGTTCGGACCTAAAGGTTGCGGTTGATCGATCCACTGATAAGGCGAGCTCATAGTCGTTTTCTCCTGTTCTGATGGCGCGCACAATTATGTGGATTTGGCCCAGGTGCACTCCGAAACTTTGGGACCCCGAGTTCCCCACAAAAACCCGGGCCCTTCACTGGAGCTGAATATGCAACGATAGGCACATCGTTCACAACGTCAAATCGGCGCTCGCGAAATGGCTGAATGGGGCAGGTCGACCACCCCTTTTCGAGGAAATAAACGCTCCCCCTTTTGGGGGAGAGGAACCGAAACTAGCGCCCTGGAATTTCGAAGTGCTTTCTACCGAAGAGATGTGCATCGATGGACCAGGCCCCAGGTCCGATCATTGCCAAAGTGGCTCCAAGTGTAGCCAGAACAATGGCCAGCGTAGGGTCGCCGTCACCTGAGAATAGGACCCACAACTCGGCAGCTGCAAAGAGCGTTCCCATGACTGGAGTCCACAATCCAATCAAAAGCAGAATTCCAGCACATGCCGCAATCAGACTTGGAAAGGTTGACGGTAAGTGCCAGCTGTCCCCCAGACGCATTGCAACATGCCCAAGGAGGACTGTGGCGGTTAGCAATCGTTGTAGTAGGAGGCCTATGCCTGGCCATCCATTCGGGAATGTGGAAAATAGGCGCTGCAATAGAACGAGCCTATGGAACTCGCAACTCGGTCAAAACGGCCAGAAGGAGGTATTTTTACCTTCTTTTGGGGGATCTACAGCTCAATGATTCCGCGCTTCAACCCGATTGTAACGGCATGTGCCCGGTCGTTTGCCCCAAGTTTTGAGAGTATGCTGGCAACATGGCTCTTTACGCTGGCTTCTGCTAGCGAAAGTTGATCCGCGATCTGTTTGTTGCTATTTCCAAGGGCGATCAATTGCATGACATCGACCTCTCGCGGGGTTAAGTCATCCGTGGGATGGTCCACCAACTCGAGGGCAATCTCCTGGGGAATTCGCTTTTGTCCGGAATGGACAGCACGAATCGTGTCCAGGAGCTCTCTATGCACCTGTCTCTTTAGCAGGTAAGCCCGAGCTCCCGCCTTGAGAGACCGCACCGCTTGAACGTCGCCGGAGTAGGTAGTGAGCACGATGATCCTAGCGTTGGGTGATTCCTTTAGGATTTGACTAATCGTCTCAATGCCATTCAAGCCGGGCATCTGAATGTCCATCAAGGTTACATCTGGTCGGTACAATCGGAACTGTTCAATCGCTTCCTCGCCATTAGAAGCCTCTGCGACCAACTTCATGTCATTCTCAACGTTGACCAGCGCAGCGATCCCCTTGCGGAGGAGAGGATGATCGTCCACAGTAAGAATTCGAATCAGGCTATCATCAATGCTCATGACTCTCTGTCCCCCTGAAGAGTCCAAATCTGGATCGGTCAGGCCTTTTTTCGTAGGCCACCGACGCTGGCACGGCCAGTTGAATTTCGGTGCCCCTACCTACTTCGCTCCAAATGTCCAGTTTCGCCCCCATTTTCTGCGCTCGCTCTCGAACGCCGGGCAAACCCCAGTGGCCGGCACGTCCCCCTTTCACTAACACCTGTGGGTCCAAACCCTTGCCATCGTCACGAACGCGCAACCGAAACTGGTGATCGTCATACAGAATCTCCGTTTCGATGCGGTGCGCCTGTGCGTGACGGAAAGCGTTCCGTATGGCCTCACGCGCGATCCGGCAAACTTCCTCCCGGATGATTGGCACTAAGTCACGTCGTTCCCCTTCTACGGTTAGCCCAAAAGTCGGCAATTCGTGGTCCACACCGCGAGCCGCTACCAGTTCCTCCCCAGTCTGCCTCAGGAGTTGCGCGATGTCGTCCTCACCAACGGCATCGAAACGCAAGTCTCCGATAGCCTCCTGGCTCTCGGTGATAGCTTGCTCGGTTCGCCTGATCGCGTCATCGAGTGCTTGTATTGCTTCCGAGGGGCGTTTCTGGAACATATTGCGGGCCGCCTGAAATTCAAACATCACTCCATGCAGACTCTGCAGCATAGTATCGTGCAACTCTCGCGCAATCCGTATCCTCTCGCTGACGCGCTCCTCAGCCCGAATACTAAATTGCTCGGTGATCTGGGATAGCCGGTACCGGTATGCCTGCCAGCCCAACCATAGAAACGAACAAACGCAAATCGCCCGAAACCACCAAGTACTCCACCACGGCGGCAAAATCGTTATCTCGAGTACCGCGCCGGGTTCATTCCAGGTCCCGCGGCTGGTGGTGCCCTGCACTCTGAGTTTGTAAGTGCCGGCTGGCAAGGCGGTGTAGCTTACCAGACGCTGGTCGCTTGCCCTTTGGTACCAACCCAAATCCAACCCTTCCAACCTGTAGCGATAGCGGTTCGTCGTAGGGCTCCGAAAGCTGAGTGCCGAAAATTCGATCGAAAAAAACCGCTCTCGATGATGAAGCCGTAAGGAGCTGGCGGCAGTAATCGGCTTATCCAGAGGCGAGGTCGAATCATTTTGCATCGGATCATGCGCCAAATGAAAATCGGTGAACACAACGGGAGGAATGTACGCGTCGTCTACGACATCGCGCGGTTGGAATGCGACAGCACCCGCGAAACCTCCAAATAGCATTCCACCCGACGAACTCCGATAACAAGCATCCCACCCAGTGAGGTCGTCTCCGGGCAGGCCATCGGCGACATTGTAGTTCTCAAATGTTTCCGCACGGGAATTGAACCTCGACAAACCCTTGTTTGTGCTCATCCATAAATCGTCGTGGTCGTCGGTGAGTATGCAGCTCACCGCGTTACCGGGCAGCCCATTCTTACTGGTATAAGCGGTGAACGTGAGCTTGTCCGGGTCCATTTTGTCTAGGCCGTCTTGAGTGCCGATCCATATCGCTCCTGTCCGATCCTGTAGGACGGAGTCGACGCTATTATTGCTGAGACTGTTTGGGTTCTGAGGATTGTGCAGGAAAACCGTGAACCGGGCGGTAGACGGATCGAATCGAAATAGGCCCGACTTGCCCCCTAACCAGAGAAATCCCGTCCGATCCTGCATGACTGAGTAGTAGGGTTCGATTTGATTCTGATCCGCCTTGTAGGTGACAAAGACGCCGGAGGCCGGATCAAAGTGATCCAGCCCATCCAACGTCGACAACCACATGGTCCCGTCCCGATTAATAAGGATCCGGGCAACAGTATCGTTACTCAAACTGCTGGAATCGAAGTGTTTGTGGCGGTAAGTCTTGATCTGGTCCGTCTCTGGGTCAAACCGGATGAGGCCATTCCCGAAGGTTCCAAACCAGAGCGTGCCGGACGAATCCTCAGTAATCGCAATCACGTCAGCTTTGACAGGCGGGCCAGACGGGTAATATCGCCTGTATCTGCCTGTCCGGTGATCTATCCGGTCGACAACTCCTCCTCTCACCCCCATCCAGACGTTTCCACTCCGATCCTCGTAAATTGCGTTGACTAGATTCTCACCCGCGTTCAAGCGATCGGCCAAAGCAGGTTTGAAGACTCTGAACGGAGACTCTTCGTTGGCGAAAAAGTCTGGGATGGCTGCATGGAAACCGGTCCAAACGTTCCCTTCTCGATCCTCAAACAGACTGATCACACGGTTCTCAACAGGGCTTTCAGGATCTTCGGGATTGTTTCTGTAACGGATGAATTTCCGATGGGTTCGGTCGAACTTCAGCAGGCCCTCTCCCATTGTTCCGAACCACATGACCCCATTGTGATCTTCCAGAACGGAATTCATTTCCGTCTGCATAATGACGCCGGGCGTCTGCCCCTCGTAAAGGGAGATCTTCGTCAGTCGATTTCCCTTCAGATCAAGAATTGCTGCAGCATTCCTGCCGCCATAGAGAATCCAGAAAACACCGAAATGGTCTTCATGAAACGAGCGGCAGGCAGCCGCACAGAGCGAACCCGGAACTAACTCCGGCAAAGGAACATGGAGATTAACCTTTCCCGTATTGCGATCGAACCTGTCCATGCCAACTCCGGTTCCGACCCAAAAATTGCCAGCGCTATCCTCCCCTGTGGATTCGATCTCATCGCTACTTAAGCTGTAGGGGTCATCTTCATGGTGACCAAACCGTATCACCTCGCCGTTTTGAGGATTCAGTCGATAAAGACCGATTTCAGTCGAAAGCCACAACGTTCCCGAGTTGTCTTGGCTGATATGGATGACGATAGGATCGCGGCTGTCGATGTGAAAGTGAGCGAAGGACTCCGTGGGCGGATCGAATCTGTCAAAGGACTGCTCGCTTCCGACCCATATGGAACCGGAACGGTCTTTGAAAAGAGAGTAGACGAAGCTTCCGCCAAAACTGTCAGGGCGGCTTGGGTCATGAGTGAACACCTTGCACCGATAACCGTCGAATCGATTCAAACCTTCTTGAGTGCCGAACCACAAGAATCCCTGATCGTCCTGAATGATTTGAGAAATTCGGGTTTGTGAGGGAGCTTGCGCCGGAGTTAGATGGGAAAATCGAATATCTGCGCCATCGATCACGGGGAAGCGAATAATTTCGGGATCCACGCGCACTTGTGGCACTACTCCCGAGTGAGCATAACGACTTGGCTCAAGCGCAGAACCCAAAGATTGGGCGCAAGCAGATACTGTCAGGAGAATACAAACCGCCATCGCCTGCGCGACGGTTTCCCGCATCATTCCCCCACTCCCACTTTAGTTCCACAATGTTATCGCATTCTCGCGTGGATGGGCGTTCGCAATCATGAGGCAGGATTTCTGGGTTTGAAGGGCAAAATGCACTTGCTCTGCCATTTCGCAAATCTCTTGGCAAGGTGCCAACACGGAGACGGCGTAACCGAGAGAGAGAGTCCCAGCCAGCTTATCGAACTATCGAGAGTTCGGCGTAGAAGTCGATTTTTCGGCTTTTCTGGCCAGAACTACTTCTGCAGCACCACCGCCGCTTCGGCGGTCTGTAGCAAGAAGGTAAAGGTCTCCTGTAGATAAAGGCGAACCGAGGCGTCGGTGTGAGAAAGATAACCGATGGAAAGATCCTGGCCCAGATGCATTTCGAAATCGCCGCCTCGCGTTGTTAGCACAAAAGCTCCCGCAATCGCGGGAGCCCAGATGATGTTGTCCTTCACCAGCCGTTTCACGTGTTCCAACACGGGATATCCGTGATCGCTCGTCTCGGCAAGGGCAGTGTAGGCTTCCGCACCAAGCAGGACCGCGTACGGGCCATTGACACCAACCATCCGCAACTGACTCAACCCCTGAGCGATGGCATCAGGATACTTAATGACATCCGAGGGAAGAGACATCTTTGGGTTGCTGGTCCGCTGGCGAATGCCGACAATACCGGCATCCGGATAGCCCTCAAACACCGCCCCATCTTCTGCAAAGGCGATCTGCCGAGCGGCATCTTTTGCTGGCTGCCAATCTGAATCTTTAGCACCACGTTCGACGTCGTCAATGGCGCTGCGGCTGAGTTCGAACGGAGCTCGCAACTCGATCAGGGCCTTTACCTCGCGTTGTCTAACCTGGACTCCTTCTTGCGATCCAGAGATGGATCGCAAGTGACCTGTACCAACCCCAGACAAAGTTGCGCCGGCCGCCGGCTTTACGTCGACCGCTCTTCGTCCGGCCACGTATCGCTTGAAAGTACGAGCAACCTCCTCTTCGATTTGCGCCCATGCAGCGTCAGAAACAGGGGCGAGCTCACGATGCAGGTTATTCATGTGACAGATCTCCTTTGAGTGAACCGATGGTGAGGGAGCTATCGCTCTTTGCGACGCTCGATTTCGTAGATTCAGCTGGTTCCGGCGATGATGCGGCATTCGTTGGGTCGCCCGCGCTGACGGCATCCAGGAACGAGGCTGAAGGCACAAAAAAGAGATTTCCAGTCAGGGCACGGCTGAAATCGAGCAGACGATCATAGTTGCCCGCAGGGCGGCCAATGAACATGTTCTCCAGCATCTGCTCGATCGTGCGCGGCGAGCGGCTATAGCCGATGAAATAGGTACCAAACTCCCCATGTCCCGCGCGTCCAAACGGCATGTTGTCGCGCAGAATCTTCTTTTCTTCTCCGTTCTCGACGATCGTAGTCAGTGCGCTGTGCGCCGAAGTGGGTTTTACGGAATCGTCCAATTCGATGTCAGACAGTTTCTTTCGACCGATGATTCGTTCCTGGACTTCCGTCGGCAGCTTGTTCCAGGCATCCAGATCGTGAACGTACTTCTGCACAATGACATAGCTACCAGAGGCAAACACCGGGTCCTCATCACCGATGAGGACGGCGTTCATTGCCTCATCGCCCCTGGGGTTCTCCGTACCATCCACGAATCCTAGAAGATCGCGATCGTCGAAATAACGAAAGCCGTGCACTTCGTCGACTGGAGAAACGGCGCCACCGATCCTCGCCATGATTTGCGTGGCAAGTTCGAAGCACAAATCCATGCGCTTGGCGCGAATATGAAACAGAAGGTCGCCGGGCGTGGAGACCGCATGCCTGGCGCCAGCACGAATCTCCCTGAAAGAATGAAGTTCCGCCGGGCGGGGGAGCCCAAACAGTTGACCCCATGCATCGGCCCCGAACCCGAGAATGCAAGAAAGACCTCCTTCGAGGTCGCGAAACTCCACCGCACGAATTACCGCGCTAAGGTCGCCGCAGAACTTGCGAATGCTCTCGAGATGCTCAGGGCCCGGGTTCATTTTCAGGATCAGGAAGATCGCCGCGCGAGTCAGAGGCGCAGCAACGGGTTGCGCTACAGCAGGGACCGAGCTCGCAGGGTTGGGTGCGTTCATGTCTATCAATTCGATCCTCGGAGCTATATTGACCAGACTTTTCCATGCGTTATCTCAAGTTGAGGAACGCGTTGGAGATTGCTGGGCGTGCTAGGCCCGAAACGTCAGTTGCGCTTGGTGCGCTCATTGTAGCGATTCTCTCATTCGGAAGTCATGGTTCCAGGATCGGCCTTTGCCTCCTTCGTAGTACTTGCCGTTGACTTCATTGCCCATCACTGCAAAATCGCTTTTCGAGGTTTCGAGCGGATCTGTCTTGAACGTGAAATCGATTGAAGGTACGCTGACAAAGGCTTCGAGTTGTGCGGTCATCAACCAGTGACTGCATCCCCTCGCTTCGTAGAGCAACCTCTTTGGGAGCAGCAGAGCAGCATCTTGGCGGTTCGTCGAGAGAGCCTCTCAGTTTGTCCAAAGCCGATTTCTCCGCGAGCCTCGACTAGCGCCTCTCAAGATTCGCTGGCGTCCATGATTAAAGATCAACTCCCAGATCAGCCTCCAGTCGGTCCCACAACGGCCCTGGCATTTGAATTCCTTGCTGGGCCCACCCATTCGCCCGCCACACTCGGGACACACCCAGTTGACGATCGCCGAAAAGACCTCCGCGCTTTGCCTGATTGAGTTTTGTTTGATCAGTTCCGTAGGCCTCCGGGCTCACGCAGACTGCGTTGCCTCAAATGAATACTCGAATCCTTTGTTGCCGTGAGTAAGGAATCCGGTTTGGAAGCGAGGCTGATAGATCAGAGCCTCGCCCGACTGCAGCCTTGACCGCACAGTCAGAGCTCGCTTCGGATTCCATGCTCACGCAACATCGCGTCTCTCAAATCAGGCGCTACGCGCCAGTGACTGTTTCTGCAGGAATGCCAGAAGCTCCTCGTTGATCACATCCGCGTGGGTAGTGCACAAGCCGTGCGGCGCCCCGGGTATTACCTTCAGTGTGCCGTTCTTGACGAGCTTTGCGCTCAGCCTGCCGGAATCATCAATCGGCACGATCTGATCGGCGTCGCCTTGAATGACAAGCGTCGGAACGTCGATTTTTTTGAGATCTTCGGTCTGATCCGTTTCGGAAAATGCCTTTATGCAATCATAAGACCCGACGATCGAAGATTGCATTCCCAGCCGCCAGAATGCTTCGCGAACTCCCTCCGAAGCTTTCGCTCCCGGCTTGTTGTAACCATAGAAAGGAAGGCTCAGGTCTTTGTAGAACTGAGAGCGGTCGTTGACCACCCCGGCACGGATTTCATCGAAAACCGACAGAGGCAGACCGCCCGGGTTTTTCTCGGTTTTGATCATGAGAGGCGGAACAGCGGCAATGAGAACGACTGCCGCTACCCGCTTCTGTCCATGCCGAGCGATGTAGCGAACCACCTCGCCTCCGCCGGTAGAGTGACCGACCATGGTCGCGTTCTTCACATCGAGATGCTGCAGAAGTTCCGCGAGATCGTCTGCATACTGATCCATGTTGTTGCCCTGCCAGGTTTGGCCTGAGCGCCCGTGGCCTCTGCGGTCATGAGCTATTACGCGATAGCCCTTCTGTCCGAGAAACAGCATCTGGGCGTCCCAGGCATCGGAACTTAAGGGCCATCCGTGGGAAAATGTCAGGATGGGACCTTTTCCCCAGTCCTTGTAGAAAATGGCAGTTCCATCTTTTGTGGTAAACGTATTCATGCGACTTTCTCCTTTGTTGTAGGCGGTGCTTCTGCACCGGTGGATTCGGTTGCTTTTGGGACGTACGGAAAAGTCTTCGACGGCTTTGCCGTGACTGACTCCTTTCCGATCCCCAAGCGAACCGGAGTGTTTGCGGCAATTGAGAACATGACGTCCGGTGCGTTGTCAGTGAGCGAGCGTCCATTCCATTCCGCAAAACCAAGAATTGCTGGTGTGCCAATCTCATACGGCAAGATGTTCGGAAAAAGGCGGTGCGCCACCTTCTCCGCATAAGCTTTAGGATCCTCCGCAGTTCCATTTGCCGACACGACGTTGGCGATCGCTTTTGTTACGGCTGCGCCGTAAGTCGCAAAATCATCGGCCGGGCGCCCCGCATTAAGGCGGTTTCCCAGATCCTCGTTGTATTGCGTGAACAAGGGAGGGATCATCGGGAGGCCCACGCGATTGATCGAGCGCCATCCACCTGCGTCGGTGGCTAGCGTTGACACGGCCCACACCCCGACGCGGCGGTTGTCAACGGCGGCGCTGAGCAGTTCGCTGTCGGGCACTTCCAGCACGATCGAATACACAGTATGTCCGGCAAAGAGATTCTTCGCGCGGCTCGGGTCCCAACCGGCAAGATTGATGGTTGTACCGTCCTGAAAGGCGTGGCCGACTGCATGAAGCACGTCGGGTTCAATCCAGAACGGGTCGCCCGCTTTGCCAGCCCAGACTCGCAGACCAGAGGGCGTTTTAACTGTCTCCCCAGTTGTGCCCTGGGCAACGACGGTGCCCGGTGCGTGCGGATCGGTCGCTTCTGGTCCTCGGATGCGCCGCACGACATAGCTCTGTTTCCCAGACTTATCCCTTTCGCCGAACGTGAGGCGGTAGGTCACATCTTCAACCGCATCGCCGTTCAAATCGACCTTGAACTCGTACATTCCTTCGGGGTGATAGCCCGGCGCAGGGATGGGCCCAAAAATCGAATGGCAGACATTGATGACAAACACGGTACCGGCCTCGCCGCGAAAGACGTAAAGATCCGTGATATCGAGGCGAATGTCTTGTCGTGCGATGGGAGAGTCAAGATGGTGGGACATTAACGTTCCTCCTTGTCATGGGCGACATACGTCGCCGTCTTGCTAGAAAGCACGAAGCGTTCCAAACCGGCACTGAGTCGGACCCAGGGCAAAACTGCGGAACGACAGTGCGTTACGTTGAGTACGGTCTCGCCTCGACCTAGCTTGCCCGATGGGGCTGTCAACTGACTGACACTGATCAACCAGTTGCCAGTCACACGGGACGCAGACCGGCACGAGATCTGCGCCCTGCTTTGAAAATCCGTGCCCTTCGGTCAGGCGAACTCAGCCTAACCGCTCGCATCGCGACTAAGAAGAGACCAGAGCTCTAACGGTCGCGGACAATACACTCTTCGAGTAGAGGAAGACCACGGCGGCTGCGCAACCTTGCTGCAGAAGGCATCGCATGAGTGTTCGGGACCTCGCGAGGTCCATCCCTCTAAACAGCCGCCGACTCGCATTGGATTCCGTAATCGACGGCTCGGTCGTATCGACTGGTGCCACTCTGGACTTGTGCGGCGAAGCAGAGGTCTCAGGGAAGGAACCCGCATCATCCGCGATAGCGTCCTCGCGAGAGCGATATCCGAGCGCCAAAATGCTGGGCGCGGCGAAAAAATTGCGCAGGGTTTGCTCATCCGCGTAGGAAATCACCAGTCGTTCACAACAAGGTTCATTGCGAATGGATATCACTGCATAATACGAAATTTCCGTCCCGACACCGTTCACAACATCACCCCGAGCCACGAACTGCATTGTTCGCGACTCAACTAAAAGTGATTAAGCACGCTGTGTTCCAACTTTATCCTGTCCGGGACAGATTGATTCTGAGCGACGAACTCGGTCCACCGAAAAAGGCTTCCAGTCGAGTTATCCGTTCGGCTCAATGCTAAAGGATCTTGGAATTAGGGTGGGAGAAGACGGTTTTGTTTGAGATACCTATCGGGATGCTGATTTGATTCGATGGCCAGATCGCGTCCTGGTCAGGGTCGAAGGCGATGTTTGTCACTCCCCCAACTCGATCAGTAAGAATAGCTCTCGCCGCTCGCCGGTAACACGTCCACTCCCAAGGAGACCTGTAATCCTTTTGAACCGTTCGTCTGCCGGCCGTCACCGAATTCATCCGGTTTTGTAATGAGAGCAGCTCTCCTAGTGAAAACCGACCTTGCGTTGTTGATCAGCAACCCGTAAGGAGATCAAATGAGGAACTCCTGTATCAGCCCTGCGTAGGGGGGCGTGTTGCCGGCTACCTTGCTCGCTAGAGAATCAACTTGCTCGGGTTAGCACTCCACCTTCGGGATCAGTTTTCTTGCGGTCGCCTCTCGGTGAGACCACCGGCCAGTCCACCCTCCACGCGTCCGGACCGCTGGCATTCGCGTACCTGATTTGTATTGGCATGGCGGCCAGTCGATCGGAGAGGCGTGCCTCATTGCGAATCGGCCACCAGTCATACAGGAAGACTTCAAGAGGACGCCACATGGACACCCAACCGCCGATCGTGAAGCTTTCGCGGACAATCTCACCGACACGGCTCCCCTTCATCAGATTGGCAAGAAAATCACCCAGAGCAATCGCCGCTGCGAGCGCGACCAGGCCAATCAGTAAGCTGGTTCGACCCACTCGGAACAATTCCCGTAGACGTTGGCGGTATGTCTCTGCCCGATGCCGGAAGAACTCGTGGATGGCATCACGAAGAACCGCAGCCTCGTCAGGTAAGCCCGCTTCACGATCGAGGTCGACTACCAAGGCAAGCACTGCGTTCTTAGGCAGATCCTTGGCCCAACCTACAATGAATTCTTCCGCTTTCGGATCCAGGTCCCTATCGCGAAACGGCGAAGGATCGATGGCGTCAAACAGCTGCTTCAATTCGCCGACGTGCACCTCAATGACAGAGCACTTGTGAGGAATTGGGTCGCCAGCGGAGGTCGTGTCCTTAGCCGCGGAAGTATTTGTCATCGCTTTGCCCCTGTAGAACTATCGAACCGGTCACCAACCACCAAGCGCCCGTGATTCTATCGGTGGTTGTTGATACCACGAAGCAGAAAACTTTGACTTGTGCCATCTGGACATAAGATGCCGGGAGAGCGCATTGTGCCGATTAGACTTTTTTAGCACACCTACGCAGCCATTTTCTTGCCGAGCTTGTCGGCCAGCCAGATCTTCGCAGCCTCGATGTCATCGTCACCCAGTTCATGTCCTCCGCGATGCCAGAACGATGAAACATCAGCCCCGCCGCTGTTCAAGATAGCTGCAAGTTGTTCGGTCTGATTGCGGGGGACGATAGGATCTCGCATACCGCCTGCGAGGAAGATCGGAAGATTGGTAAAGTCTCGCACTATATCAGGCGGGAAAGGAACTTGTGCTCGGAAGAGTACGCCAGCCCCCAAGTGATGCGGGTGGAGCAAGATCAAACTTGCAGCAATATTGGCCCCGTTCGAGTAGCCCACCGCAACCAGTTTTCGCTTACTAAACTCGTACTGCTCAGCCGCAGCATTGATGAAGTTGGCCAACTCGTCGGTGCGCACCTTCAAATCATCAACGTCGAATACCCCTTCCGCAAATCTGCGGAAGAAGCGAGGCATGCCATTCTCCAAAACCTTGCCTCGGACGCCGAGGAGAGCTGCGCCGGGCCACAGTTCTTTTCCAAGCGACAGGAGATCCCGTTCATCACCACCTGTACCGTGAAGCAGCAGGAGCGTCGGCGAAGCAGGCTTCTCGGCAGGAACGAAGATGTGGATGAATCCCAGATTATTGTTATTAGGCGGCTTCATCGGTTTGTCCTCCGCCAATCTTTGGCAGCTTCACTCGTGGCAATAGTCTCGCCAGTTCGGGACGATCTTTCTCAAGCCAGGGCGGCAGCTTTAACGACGTGCCAAGGTGTTCAACGGTTTCGTCGGTCGCAAAACCGGGAGGATCAGTAGCAATCTCAAACAACACGCCTCCGGGTTCGCGGAAATAAATGGAATGGAAATACTGGCGATCGATGATGGGCGTAACGTCATATTCAAGTTTCTTGAGAGTGTCGCGCCACTGCGCTTGCTCAGGATTTGTTGCTGTTCTCCATGCCACGTGGTGGACAGTTCCTACGGCGACCCACCCTGGACGGCCCAGGGGAGCACAGACCAGATCGACCATCGTGCTGGGAGCGCTCCCGGTAACGGCATAGCGGAATCTGTTTCCCTGTTTTGCGATCTGTTTGAACCCCAGCGTATCGGTCAACAGGGATGCAGTGCGCTCGTAGCCACTTTCAGAGAGCGTGACATGATGTAAGCCATGAACCGCATATTCGGTCGGCACTGGCCCCCTTTCCCATACACGATCTGGTTGCGCATTCGGCGTGCTTACGAGTTCGAGCTGAAGGCCATCCGGGTCTCTGAGGAACAGCATTTCCTCTTCGAAGTCTGATGTTGTTTCTTCAAATTCGACGCCGCG
>JASHQK010000028.1 GCA_030039195.1 Candidatus Sulfotelmatobacter sp. | reverse complement strand
CGCAGCAGTTCGACATCGTCATTGGTGAAGCGGACGAGCACTCCCGCCTTGTTGCCGCCCGCCTGCTGCGAAGTGCGCCCGGGAAACACACCTACGGCGGTTGCACCAAAAGCCTGGAAAATGTTGTGAATGGCCGCGCCGAAGCCGTTGCCGTACGAGAGCAGCAGGACCACGGTGGCGATGCCCCACGCCATCCCAGCCATCGTGAGCAGGGTGCGGCGCAGATCATGACGCATGGCCGCAACCGCCTGCTGGATCAGGTCGCGGTACATGGGGAGCGAGGGCAGCGCGCGCTGGCTACGGCCAGTTCCGCTTGTGCGCGACGCTGCCTGTTCCAGTACTCCTGCCGCCGGCTCGAGATTTGCCGATCCCTCCATGCATTATTCCTTGCGCAAGGCTTCGACCGGTTCCAGCAGCGCCGCTCGGCGTGCGGGATAGAGGCCGGCGCCGATTCCCGCAATCGCGAGCGCAAGTACAGCCAGCGCCGCCGCCCACGGAACCAGCGTCGGAGCATCGAATCCCGGGCCTAACTCCACGCCGGAAAACGGCAGCATGATCGCGGCCGCGCCCGCAATCCCGATTCCGCCGCTGAGCAGCGTCAGAAATGCTCCTTCCACGAAAAATTGGAACATGATGTTCGTCCGAGTTGCGCCCAGCGCCTTGCGCAGTCCGATCTCCCGCGTCCGGTCAGCGACGCCAACCAGCATGATATTGACAATTCCAATCGCGCCCAGCGCCAAGGTAACCAGTCCCACGCTGCCTAAGAACGTGTTCATGGCGTCGAAGATCTTGCCCACCTGATCTACCGTCCGGATCGTGTCCCATTCGTCAAACGCATCCGGATTGTTCGGGTCGAACCCGTGATTGCGCCCGATCACCTCGTGCACTTCCTTCTGCGCGATCTCATGCAGGGCACGGGTCTTCGGCTGATATTGGATAATCGAGATCACGTCGGTAGCTTCGCCGACATTGGTCGGGGGAAAGTACTCGTGCATCGTGCTGAAGGGCACGTAACTCTGCAGATTTTCATTCGTATTGTCGCCATGGCCGATGCGCTGGAGCGTTCCGATCACCTCAAAACGAATGCCGTTCAGCAGAATCGTGCTGCCCACCGACGGGCGTCCGAGGAAAAGCGTGCGCCGGGCTTCATCGCCGAGAACGATGACACGCCTCCTCTGGAGATCATCCATGTCATCGAGCCACCGTCCTTCGCGGATGGGCAAATAGAGGATCTGCTTGAATTTCGCCGGGACTCCGAAAATTTGGCCGCTGGACTGATAAAAGTCGCTCACCGCGCGGATGTCATTGCGTCGGATCACCGGCGCCGCCACGCCCACGCTGTGGCAGTCGCGCAGAATATCCTCATAATCGCGGTAGGTCAGGTAATACTGCCGGAGCGCTGTAAAGCTGCCCTGTACCACAGGTGCTCGCCCCGACCAAATGAACATGACGTTTTCGCCGAGAGAGTCGAATTCCTTTTTATTGCCCGCCCGAAACCCTTCCCCGAGTCCGACCAGCAGCAGCAGAGATCCCACCCCCCAGGCGATGCCGAACATTGTGAGAAATGAGCGCAGCTTGTGCGCCCATAGCGTGCGCAGGGTTTGCGCGAAGATATCAAGGACAAATCGCACTATTTCAATTATACGGGCTGTTCTGCAGGGGCCGTCCTGCCGATCTGTTACGCGTAGGGTTCTTGCAATGTTCCGCGATTTTTTTCGCAAAAACCCGTTCCGAATCGACCTCGACTTGGTTATTCTCTAGGCGGATGACGACGCTCGCCCTCAGCGAATTGCTGGGCGCCACGGTCTTTGACCCGTCCGGCGCGGCCAGCGGCCGTGTGCGCGAAGTAACGCTCGCGCCGCAGGAGGACCGCGCCCGGATCTCCTCCCTTATCGTCAAGACGAAGTCGGGAAATCGCGTTCTGCCTTTTGCCGCTGTCTCCGGGATTAACGGCGGCGTCCGAGCCAGCACAGCCGCAGGAGATTGGCCCGCCGCCAACGGAACCGAAGGGCTTTTTCTGCTGGAACGCGATCTGCTCGATCAGCAGGTGATCGACATCAATGGCCGAAAAGTCGTTCGCGTCAACGATGTGGATCTGCAAGTCGACTCGCAGAAAGTTGCCGGCCAACCGCGTGCCATCTTGCGGGTGCAGTCAGTCGATGTCGGCGCGCGCGGAGCGATTCGCCGCCTCTTGCGTGGCATCGCGCCCCGGCCTGCCTTGCACGCCCTGCTGGGCCGCATTCCGCCCCGCACGATTCCGTGGAATTTCGTGGATGTGATCGAAACCGATCCCGCCCGCCGGGTGAAGCTCAACATCTCGCACGAAGGTCTGGCCAAGCTGCACCCGGCCGACATCGCCGACATCGTCGAAGAACTCGCGCCCGACGAGCGGCAGGCGGTCTTCCAGACGCTCGATGAAGAAACCGCGGCCGAGGCTTTGGAAGAAGTCGAGCCCAAGGTTCAGAAGGCCATCGTCGAGTCACTCGACTCCGGGCGCGCTGCCGACATCGTCGAAGAAATGGATCCCGACGCCGCTGCGGACCTTCTGAACGAGCTCCCCGAAGAGCGCACGGAACAGATTCTGGTGCAGATGGAGCCCGAAGCGCAGCAGGATGTCGTCGAACTCCTGGAGCACAAGGAAGAAACCGCTGCCGGGCGCATGACCACCGAATTCCTCGCGCTTCCGGTCGCGGCGACGGTGCAGAACGCGATCGATTCCATGAGAGAGTTTGAGGGCGGAATCGAGGCCGTCAGCACCATCTATCTCGTCGACTCTCAGGGGACTCTGGTCGGCGCCGTGCCCCTGGCTCGTATCGTTCTTGTGCCGCCGTCAGCGCCCATGCTCTCTCTGATCCAGGAGCCGCTTATCCTGACCCGCGAAACGACGCCGGAAAACGAAGTCGCGGAACTTTTCGACAAATACAACCTCCTCACGCTTCCGGTGGTCGACGAGCGCAACAAGCTCGCCGGCATAATCACGTCAGACGACGTCATCAGCATGCTGCGGGCAAAGCTCTAGCCTGATTTTAGTCCGAATCCCGGTTCACAACTTTCACGCGGAACACCGGCTTGGCCGTTTCGGACGGCTCCATAGTGAATGTCTGCTCCGTTTTGTTCGGGTCATAATCGCGCCAAAGCCAGACCATTTCCTCGGGAAACTCAGCCGCTCCCTGACCCGGATTGTGGCTGCCGTTTCCGAAGCCGAAATGGAAATCGTAGCCTTTCATCTTCAGAGCATTGGCCATGCGCAGGTTGGCGAGAGGCCAGCTGCCATATTTTTCGATTTCCAGATCGTTCGAGCCATCCTGCAACCATACGCGAATATTGCGGTGCGGTTCGCGCAGAATCTTGCTGGGATAATCCTGGCCTCCATCGGCAATGTTGGGATCTTCCTTCCATTGAATGCTGTCGAAGCTGCCGATCCAGGAGATAACGCGGCTGAACAGGTCGGGCAGCTGCCAGGCGGCGTTAAAGCTGCAGATGCCGCCAGAAGAGAGTCCGGTAATGGCGTGGCTGTAGGCGTCTTTGCGGATGTTGTATTTCGACTCGACCTCGGCGAGAACTTCATCTCGCAAGAAGCGTGGATAGCGGTCGCTCACAGTGTCGTAGAGCGTGCTGCGCATGGAATCCTGCAGGGTGCGTTGCCATTTGTCGGAATAGGCTTTGACGAAGTTGTACGTCGCGGTGCCGGGCGAGGCTGAAATATCTCCGGGACTAATGAACACGCAAATCAACACGGGGATTTTCTTTTGCGCGATCAGGTTATCGATGGCGTCGAGAACGGGAATACGCCCATTGCGATCGATATACCAAGCGCCATCCTGGAAAACCATCAGCGCTGTCGGAATCTTGGGATCGTATTGCGCGGGAACATAAATCCAGTATTCACTCTTCATCCCGTCATAAATCTTGCTGGTATGGATAATCTTCTCCGACAACTTACCGGACGGAACCCCGGGCTGCAGGTAGGAAAGCGGCCCATACGCAGGGAGGTTGAGACTTCCACCAAAATTCGCTCCCTGGATGACGTAATGGAAGGAATGCAGGCGCGCGACGGGCTCAATGTGAGCGGGCGCATACCAGAGATTGCCGGTCGATCGCGCCATTTGCGGACCGGGAGCGTCGTCGATGATCAATACCGGTTGCGAGGCGCTCTCCAACGCGAAAAAGAAGTCGGGACCGTGGCCTATCGAGGCGGTTCCTTCTTTCAGGTCGTTTGCATCAAAGGTAGCCGTGATGGCTTCCGCCAGGTGCGAATCGTGCGAATTCGCAAGCGTAGTCAGTTGCTCGACGGACCTCTTTTCGGCCCCCAATGCGGGAAGACAAATCAGAAGCGAGAACACCCAGGCCATCCATAATCGAATCACGGCGGTCCCCCGAAAAGCTGAATTTGACCTGCTAAGCGGACACAACTATACCCGTGAGCAGGCTTGCATAGGCGAAAAAAAGCCCTCCCTTCTATGCGCTTAGCCTGGCTAATAATTTCATGCACTTCGGCACTTTTCATTTGGTCAGATTCGCGGCGTGCATTTATCCTGTCCGGTCGTTGCTGCGAAATAGTTTCATCCCCATGTTCGTGAACCATGCGCATGACCTTTCTCAGACGTTGGAAGACCCGGATTCTGCTGTTCTTTGCCGTCGTTGGTCCGGGATTCATTACCGCGAACGTCGACAATGATGCCGGCGGCATCCTGACCTACTCCCAAGCCGGAGCGCAATTCGGACACTTTCTGCTGTGGACCATGATCCCGATCACGCTCGCCCTGATCGTGGTGCAGGAGATGTGCGCTCGCATGGGCGCCGTGACCGGCAAGGGCCTCAGCGATCTGATCCGCGAAGAATTCGGGCTGCGCATCACCTTTTTCATGATGATCGGCATCCTGATCACCAATTTCGGCAACGTGGTGACCGAATTCATCGGCATCGCGACCAGCCTGGAATTGTTCGGGTGGCCGCGCATCTACACCGTGCCGATTTGCGCCGCGATCGTCTGGCTGATCGTTGTTTATGGCCAGTACAAGAGCGTCGAGAAAGTGTTTCTCGCCGCTTCGTTCTTCTACATCACCTATATCTTTGCCGGCGTGCTGGCGCATCCCATGTGGAAAGACGCGACCATCGCGACGTTCGTCCCGCCGGATCTGAAGTCCTTTCGCGATCAGGCCTACCTCTACATGGTGATCGGCGTGGTCGGAACGACGATTGCGCCGTGGATGCAGTTCTACCTGCAATCATCGATCGTCGAAAAGGGAGTGACGCGCCGCGGCTATAAGGCTTCGCAAATCGACGTCGTGACCGGCTGCATTTTCACCGATGTGGTGGCGTGGTTCATCATCGTCGCTTGCGCCGCCACGCTCTGGGTTCACGGATATCGCGACATCAAGGTCGCAGCCGACGCTGCCGCAGCTCTTAAGCCGCTCGCCGGTCAGTATGCGTACATCCTCTTTGCCGTTGGCCTCTTCAACGCGTCACTGTTTGCCGCGTCGATACTGCCGCTGTCGACCGCTTACACGGTGTGCGAAGGACTGGGCTTTGAGTCGGGCGTCGGCCTGAAATTCGGCGAAGCGCCGGTGTTTTACTGGCTCTATACGATCCTGATCGTCGCCGGAGGAGTGGTGGTCCTCATCCCGGGTTTGCCGCTGATCAAGATCGCGGTCTTGTCGCAGGTGGTCAACGGCGTGGTCTTACCTTTTGTTCTGATCTTCATGCTGCTGCTGATCAATAAGAAAGAGTTAATGGGCGAGTACGTGAACAAGCGAACGTTCAACGTCATCGCGTGGGTCACAACGGTCGTGATGATCGTCCTTACCGTTGCGTGGTTCTGGACGCTGCGCGCGGGATAAAAATTCTTGTGAAGGGGCGTACGCCATCGCCCGCCCCGCCGAGCGAAGCGTGGCATACCGCGTTCAGGTGCCCTAGTCAAACTGCCATCTTCAGGGTTCGTGTGCGAGTGTTGACCTATGTTTTCAAAAGGTCTACAGGAGCTTTCCGGCGGCGAGGTCGCGGACCAGGGTCAGGTCTGCTTCGAGGAAATCATACTTGGGCAAGTCCTGGGGAGCGGCCCACTGAATGTCGCGGAAAATTCGATTCTCGATCTCTCCCAGATATTTGTGCACTACGAAAAAGCGAAGCTCGACCATTCCGCCGTTGGGATATTCGTGCTGGATACGCGCCACTTCGTCTCCGATTTCGGCGGCGATGCCCAGTTCTTCTTCCAGTTCCCGGCGCAGCGCATCGCGGGGTTGCTCCCGCTCTTCAATTTTACCGCCGGGAAATTCCCACTTCAGCGGCATGGTCTGATGCCGCGTGCGCTGACACACCAGCAGCTTGCCACCCTGCTTGATGAGACCGGCGACCACTCGCTTCATCGGTCCGCAGCTTCCAGTTTCTTCCCCACCAGCACGGCGCAGTATTTCACCAGATCCTGGTGCTCGAGCGTAAACGCGGCAGGAAAATGGCTGTCGATATCCAACTCGCCGACAACCTCGCCGTGCACGAACAAAGGGACCACGATCTCCGATTTGGTTTCGAGTGAGCAGGCCAGATAGCGCGGGTCTTTGCGGACATCGTCAACCACGACGGTTTGGCCGCTCGCCGCTGCCGCACCACAAATACCTTCGTTCAGCGGGATGCGCGTGTGAGGAGTCATCGCACCCTCGAAAGCTCCCAAAACCAGCACCGGAGGATTCGCTCCGGGTTCGAGCATGTAGAAACCGACCCAGTTGTATTTCAGCATGCGCTCATGCAGCAGCTTCACCATCTGCTGCATCAACTCCTGCGCGCTGTCGGAAGACTGAGCCAGCTCGGTGACTTGCAGTCGTACTTCTTCCAGTCGATCGGCAACAGGCATGAGGGAATCTTAACTCACGCTGTCGATTTCACTACTGTGGAAGATCGAACCTCGGTAATCTGCCGGGTTCTTTTCGGGCGCTGGACCAGTTTGGGATGAATCGCGAAGGCGAGCGCATCCAGTCCCTGCAGCAGTCTGGGCGCGGGCGTGTTCAGATATTCGTCGGGGATGCAAAAGACGCGGCCACTTTTTGCGGCGCAGGTTTGCTGCCAGCCGCGATCGGCGACAATTTTCTCGAGCGGCACGCGATCGCCTGCGCCACACCACGCCGCGATCATTACCTCAGGATTTAGTCGCAGGACTTGTTCCGCCTTGATCTGCTGTCCTGGCTGGCCAAGGAATTCTCCTCCCGCAGCCTCGACCAATTCGGCCACCCACGGTTGCGAAGCGATGATGGGCTTGCCCCACTCCTCGCAGAAGACGCGAGGCCGGGAGAGTACGTGCGTTTTCTTGCGGACCTCTTCGATGTGCTGCTGCATCGATGCGATGACTTGCTCTCCGCGCTGGACGGCTCCGACCGCGCCTGCAATCGTCGCGATGTCGGTATAAATGTCGGCCAGAGTTTTTGGCGCAAGGCCCAAAAACCGCGCGCCGGATTTCAGGATCTCGCCGACAGCTCTTTCCTGATAAGGCACGGAAGCGATAACGAGATCCGGCCTGGCGGAGACAATCTGTTCCGCGTTTGCCGTCCAGGAATCGGCGAGGATGAGGCGAGGGGCATTGCGGACACCCGGAACCACATCGGCGCAATATCGCGTGCAGGCCACGACGCGCTCGAGTTCGCCGACGGCTTCGAGAATCACCGTTGCGCTGGGCTGCAGGCAGGCGATCCGACAAGGAGTGTGGGAAGGCACGCGAACCTACTTTGTGCGAGAGGCTTGCCACGCGGCGTTCTGAGCTACGCCTGGCAGTGAGTGGAGAGCCGCAGAAAGCGCGTCCAGGGCCAGTTGCGCGGCGTGCGTGGAGGCCTGCGGCAATCCTCCGACTGCTTCGCTCAATCGGTCACGGCTGAGCGAACGCGCTTCCTCTAGCTTCTTTCCCCGCACAAGTTCCGTCAGCGCCGAAGCGCAGGCGATCGCCGACACGCATCCCTTGGCTTTGAAACGAATGTCGGCGATTTGGTCCGCTTTGATCTTGAGCGTCACCCGCAGCACGTCGCCGCACGCCGGATTTTCGATTTCCGCCGCGGCGTCCGCGCCAGCGATCTCGCCGACGTTTCGTGGATGCTCGAAATGATCGAGCAGCTGGGCGGAGTACATAACTCCATTTTATTGAGAATCGCGGAAAGATGGGAGCGGCCCTCGTTCGCCTTCGTGTCCTTCGTGGTTTATCGCCTCTCTTAACCACAAAGGCCACGGAGGAAGAATTATTGGCGGGCGGTTCCGTCCGGGAAATAGATGGTCCAGCCGCGCTCGCGGGCAGTGATCTCCAGATCCGGATTGGGATTGATGGCAAACGCGCGCTCGGCCAGCGACAGCATTTCCGTGTCCCAGCGAGAGTTGCCGAAAGCTGCATCGAGGCTCTGGTCGCGCAATACTTGCCGCAGTGCTCGCGGCTTGCCCGGACCGGACGGCATCGCCACAAGCCGATCGGTCACGAAGCCGTTCTCGACTTCGGCTTTTGCCGCGAGAATTCGGCTTTCCGGAATTCCGAACTGCTGCGCGCCCGCTCGAATCACCCATTCGTTCGAGGATGAAACCGCCCAGACGTCGCAGCCCTGTGCGCGCAGGCGCTCGACCAGCTCCAGCATCTCATCGAAGGCTTTTCCCGCAAATGCCGCGGTCATAAACTCCGCAGCCGCCTCCATCATCGCAGCTTCGGACATGCCTTTGTGCATGGTGACCATCTCGGCGCACATGTCATCTTCGCTGACTCGGCCAAGTTTGTATTCCGCATAACGGGCGCGCATCGCACGGCCCATTTCCGGCGCGACCAGCCCGGTGCCGATCTCCCAGTCGAAAAAGCCTTCGCCCGCGTCCCCGGACCATAGAGTTCCGTCGCAATCAAACGCCGCAATGCGCGGGGAAAGGCTTAAGACGAGATCAATGAACCTCTGGCGAGTAAGTGGAAGGCCCTGGGCGTCCGAGATTGCCATGCGTCTCGACAATATCGTGCGCGGGACAGGACGCGCAATTTGAAAATCGGCCTAGACCTTGGCTGCGAGATCGGCGTAATCCTGCGGAGTATTGACGTTCACGGCCACAAACGGATCGTCGACGGGGACGTATTGAATGTGCTGCTGATGGGCATGCTCGATGTCGCGCGCGTTGGCCGTGGCGGGGGCCTCGAGAAAAACGGTCATCAACTCGCGGCCTACGACATAAGGATGACCGTGCTGCCCGGCGTACTCTGGAACGACGGACCAGATGCCCAGCGCCGCATGGGCAAATGTGGATCGCAGCTTCTCAATGGTGGTGCGACGCGCTGGAGGACGATCGACCAGCGTAATGATTGCCGCATCGCGTCCGCGGCTCAACACTTCATTGATACCGATTTGCAGCGAACTGAACTGACCCTGGCTTGGATCAGGATTCACGACCAGCGAGGCAGCGTTCGCATAGACCAGCGGGGACAAGGCAGCTTCGTTCGCCCCTGCGACAACAATGACGAAGTCTGTAGAGAATTCCAGCGAGCGAATCGCCGCCGTCAGGAATGTGTCGCTGGAGGGAGGCCGGTCGGCAGCCTGCGGCGGCCAGGGCAGCAGGGCCTTGTCGGTTCCCATGCGCGAGGACTCGCCCGCCGCCAGAATTACTCCCCCGAAACTCGGCCAACGCACCATGTTGCGGAACATAGCAGAAACCGGCCAGAAAGTCAGTGAGCGGAATCAATGGAGGATTCGTCGCTGTCGGGCACGGCCTCGGCGTTCGATCCCGAGGGCTCGCTGGCTCCCTTGAACCAGCTCATGTGCGGCAGCTTGGCGTCGGCGTGGCGGCGGATCGCGATCAGTTCGGCGGTGATCGAAACCGCGATCTCTTCCGGCGTGATGGCGCCGATGTCGAGACCGATGGGCGCATGCACGCGGTCGAAAAGATGCGCTGGCAGACCTTCTTCCTGGAGTGATTTGAAGATCTGGATGACCTTGCGCTTCGATCCGATCATGCCGACGTAACGTGCGCGAGTCTGCACCGCCCAGCGCAGCACGCGCATATCGTCGCGATGGCCACGGGTGACGATGACGATGTAAGACGATTCGTTCGGCTCGAGTTTTTTTGTGGCTTCGTCGAAGTCGAGAGCATGCACTTCCTGTGCGGCTGGGAAACGCTCTTTGCTGGCGTAGGAGGAACGATCATCGGTCACGATCACGTCAAAACCCGCATTAGCGGCTGTCCGGCAAACGTTTATTGCAACGTGACCTGCGCCGAAAAGATAAAGTAATGCTGGAGGTAGGACCGGTTCGATGAAAATCTCCAAAGTGCCGCCGCAGACCAGGCCGGTATCGTATTTCGGATCCTGATTGAGGTCGAAGGTGAGGGTGCGCGGCTTTTCCGATTCCATGACTTCGCGCGCAGCTTGCCAGACATCGGCTTCGACGCAACCGCCGCCGATCGTGCCGGCGATCGAGCCATCATCGCGCACCAGCATCTTTGCCGTGCGGAAGGAAGGAATCGATCCGCGAACGTTGACGATGGTCGCGACCGCGCCCCGACGTCCTTCGCGGCGAAGCTGCACGATCTGTTCGTAAATGTCCATGAAATTCGGCGAAGATACGCTGGAAAGATTATCAGTCGGTTAACAGGGGAGAGTCAACGACCGCCCGTAAGCGCCCAGCGGTCATCAGTGGATGAGAGGAAACGCGGTGGCAGGCTGCAAAGACCAGCCGCGCAGCGGCGGAATGTGAAAGCCCGGCACGGCAGTGCCGGGAATGGGCTTATGTTACGTTAACCATTCGAAAGGACTTCCTATGAAAGCCATTCGCATTCATCAGTTTGGTGGGCCCGAGGCGCTGATGTACGAAGACGTTCCCGATCCCCAGCCGCGCAAAGATCAGGTGCTGGTCCGAGTCAAAGCCTGCGCGATGAATCATCTTGATCTTTGGGTGCGCAAGGGACTGCCGGGCGTGAAGCTGCCGCACATCCCCGGCAGCGATGTTGCGGGAGAAATGGTGGAAGTCGGCGAGTACATCACCGGCTTCAAAACTGGACAGCGGGTTCTGATCGCGCCCATGCATTTCTGTGGACATTGTGCCAAATGCGTTGCGGGACTGCAGAATCAATGCCGCGAGTTCACGGTCCTCGGCAATGGTGTGGATGGCGGAGATTGCGAACTGATAGCGGTTCCCGCGTCCCATGTCATTCCCAT
>JASHQK010000336.1 GCA_030039195.1 Candidatus Sulfotelmatobacter sp. | reverse complement strand
AACGTCATTCCCACCGGCACCGAGGGCTACGAAAAGGCGGAAGTGACCGCGGGCGGCGTCGATACCGACGAATTGTCCGCAAAAAGCATGGAGTCGAAGAAAGTGCCAGGATTGTATTTCATCGGCGAGGTTGTCGACGTCACCGGCCATCTTGGCGGATTCAATTTCCAATGGGCTTGGGCTTCGGGTGCAGCGGCTGGGCGAGTGCTCTGATTCGCCTGATTTAGAATCGGCTCTTGCTCCTCACCATAGAAAAGATGATCTACGGCGGCGACGGTCTGGCGCGTCTTCCTGCGGCGGAAGCTTCCACTGAAAAGGGACGCGGCAAAGCCGTGTTCGTCCCATTTGTGCTCGACGGAGAAACGATCGATGCGCACCTGACCGAGCAGAAGCCGGGTTTTACCCGTGCCACGGTCGATCGGATTGTCGAATCGTCGCCGCAGCGCGTCCAGCCTCGTTGTCCATATTTCACACGCTGCGGCGGATGCCATTACCAGCATGCCAGCTACGAACATCAGTTGCACATCAAGCAAGAGATTCTGCGCGAAACGGTTCGGCGCACAGCGAAGCTCGATGTGGATTGCCCGATTCGAGTTCACGCCTCTCCGCCGTGGAATTATCGCAACCGGTCGCGCTTGCAGGTCCGCTCTCAACCAGAATTTGTCTTCGGGTACTTCGAGCCAGGCTCGCAGGATGTGTTGCCAGTCGAGGAGTGTCCGATCAGTTCACCGCTGATCAATCGTGCAATTGCCGCCGTGTGGCAGCTTGGGCGGGCCGGAAGAGTGCCGGATGGAGTGTGGAAGATCGAGTTCTTCGCCAACGCAAACGACTCGAAACTCCTGCTCGAACTTGTTTGCTCCGACGTCGCGCGACGGTCGCCAATCCGCGCATTCGCCGAAGAGCTTCGCGAAACAGCGCCCGAGATCACCGGCGTACTCGCATTGCAGCAGAAAATTGCGGGGAAACCGGCAACCGAAAAGCTGATCTCGATTGGCGAGCCGTTCTTAACCTATGAAACTCAAAACGGATTGTACCGCGTCAGCGCCAGTTCGTTTTTCCAGACGAATCGCCATCTGACGGACGAATTGGTGAGCATCGTGACCGAGGGCCGATCCGGCGATTCCGCGCTAGACCTGTATGCCGGCGTGGGATTGTTTTCCACAGCCCTGGCTCGTGATTTTCGTCACATCGTTTCTGTTGAGTTGTCACAGACTTCCACAGGTGATCTTGCCTACAATCTGCCCTCGAATGCAGAGGCGCTCCAGGCTTCAACGGAGCAGTACCTGGCACGTTGGGAAAATTCGGAGCGGGTCGGGAAGGGCAGAGTCCTCTCTCATAATTCTTATAAGCCCGACCTTGCGGTGGTGGACCCGCCCCGAACTGGCCTGGGAGAAACTGTGGCGCGCCTGCTAGCCAGCCTGGGTGCGCCACAGATTGTCTACGTTTCGTGCGATCCGGCGACGCTGGCTCGGGATCTCAAGGTTTTGCTCGCCGCGGAATATCGCGTCGTTCAGGCGCATCTCGTCGATATGTTTCCGCAGACATATCACCTCGAGAGCGTATTTGTGCTCGAGCGCTAGTGGAATCAGACCGGCTGCTTCAGTGCCCCTGCCGGACAGTGCGCCTTTTTGTGCGCAACCCCGGACGAATGCGTCCGGGGCTACACCAACCTGATTGTGTAGGGGAGGAGGCATTCCTCCGCCCCGCGAGGCTTGCCTCTCGGGAATTCATTTTTCCATGACCGCGTCCACGGCCTCGCCACCAGCATCGCGCCTCCAGTTCCCGCGGGAGCCGGTGTTCTGGGCAGCGATTGCCTTCGCACTGGGAATTGTCGTCGGCGTGTACGAGTTTAGGCCTGCCCTTTGGTGGATCGTGGCCGCTGTGGCTTTTGTTAGCGCAGCAGCCTATTTCGCATCGCGTCGCTCGCGCCTGGGACACTTGTTGGCCTTGGCGGCGTTCTTTCTGATTGGCGCGCTTTACGTCCAGGTCCGGGGTGCCGCAACCCGGCTCGACACGAGCATTCAACCCTACGCGAATCGCGAGGAACTTCAAATCACGGCTCATGTCGTTCGTGATGGCCGTTTGCAGCCTGCGGGTCGCGAAGAGTTTCGGCAATCAGCGGATGTCGAGGCGGAGCAAATCACAACCGATACCGGAGAAAACTTCCCGGTCCACTCCCGCATCCGGCTGAGCATATATGGGCCGCAGCAGAACGATGAAATCTTCGATGAATATTCCGAAGCCGGCGCAACCGATGTTCCCATGCACGTTTTTCAGTATGGCGAGCGCCTCCATTTCTGGGGAAAACTGAAATTGCCGAGGAATTTTCGCAACCCGGGAGCCTTCGACTATCAAGGCAATCTCGCCGATCATGGGATCGCCGCGCTGGCCTCGGCGAAAAGTACAGATGTTCAGCTGATTGCAGGATTCTCCGGCAATCGGTTCGATTTCTGGCGCAGCCGGCTGCATCGCAGTGTGGTCCACAAGGTGAACGAACTCTGGCCGGCGCGCCAGGCCGCCCTGATCGACGCAATGATGATCGGGGAAGAAGCCTTCATTGACCGCGATACTCGCATCGATTTTCAGCGCTCCGGTACCTATCACGTCCTGGTCGTATCAGGAATGAACGTCACCATCCTGGCGTTTGTCGTCTTTTGGTCGTTGCGCTGGCTGCGGCTGGGCGACCTGCCGGCGACGCTGTTAACGGTGCTGTTCTGTGTCGCTTACGCCTTGATCACCGAGGTGGGTGCGCCCGTTTGGCGCGCGACATTGATGTGCGCTGTCTACCTGGGAACGCGTCTGCTCTACCGCGATCGCGCCATGTTGAACGCTCTCGGCGCAGCCGCGCTCGGATTGCTGGTCTTCGATCCCCGTCAGCTTTTTACGGCCAGTTTTCAAATGACATTCGTTTGCGTCCTGATCGTTTCCGCTATCGGCATACCAATCCTGCAACGCACCTCCCGGCGCTACAGGCTCGCCCTGGCGAATTGGGGCTCGCCCGACTATGCCGCATACCTTCCCCCGCGAGTAGCGCAATTCCGGCTGGATCTACAAATGATCAGCGCTCGCGTCGCGCAGTTCCTTGGCGAACCTTGGTCGCGACGATTAATTCAAACGGCGACTCGCTTTTGCCTTCGCGCCTGGGAACTGCTGTTCATCTCCGCATTGATGCAAATGGGTCTGGCTCTTCCCATGGCCTACTACTTCCACCGCGCAACAACGATTGGTGTGCCGGCGAATATTCTCGTAGTGCCGCTTACGCAATTGATGATGCCTGCAGCCGTGGCCGCGCTGCTTCTGGGATACTTTTCTCCGTTGTTGGCGAGAGTTCCGGCGCTGTTGAGCTCATTTGCCCTCGAAGGCATCGTTGGCGGCGTGCACGGCCTGGGCCGGCTCCGGCTGGCAGACTTGCGTGTGCCCATGCCTTCGGTCGCCATGATTGTGATCGCCGCGGGCAGTCTGATCCTGGCCATGTGGGCAGCCAGAAAACAGCGAGCCCTCGTAGCCTGTGGCATCGGGGGCATTCTTGCCGCTTCACTTGCGCTGGCTTTTTTCCCTGCTACTCCACAACTTCGCCCCGGAGTACTCGAACTCACCTCCATCGATGTCGGCGAGGGCGACTCCGAGTTATTGATCACGCCCGACGGGCACACTTTGCTGGTCGACGCGGGAGGTCCCGTCGGCCCCGGCGGTTCGCAACTCGATTTCGGCGAAGACGTCGTCTCCCCTTACCTGTGGGCGCGCGGCATTTCGCATCTTGACGCAGTCGCGATCACTCATGGTCACTCCGACCACATCGGAGGGATGATCGCCGTCCTCAAGAATTTTCGTCCCCAGGAGTTGTGGGTTGGTGTGATACCCCCAAGCTTCGCGCTAGAGAACGTAATCGCGACCGCAAGAGCGCTGGGCGTAAAGGTTGTCCGCCGATGGGAGAATGACGAATTTGAATTTGGAGCGACCCACGTCACAGTTCTGTTTCCACCACGGGAATGGCCAGTGGGTTCCAAGCCGGAAAACAATGATTCGCTCGTGCTGCGCGTCAGCTATCTCCAGTCCTCGGTCCTGCTGGAAGGGGATGCCGAGAAACAAGTCGAGCGCCGGATTGCCTCCCTGCACCACCCCACCGCCAGCCTGTTAAAAGTAGGACATCATGGCAGCGCAAACGCGACCACGCCGGAGTTGACCGCATCCGCTCGACCGCAGGTCGCCATTATTTCTGTGGGATCGGGCAATTCCTTTCACTTGCCCCGGATCGAGACTCTCACGCGTCTGGCCGATGCTGGCGCTCGCGTTTATCGCACCGACCTGGATGGAGCAGTTACTTTCTATCTGGACGGCCACTCCATTACGACTTCGGTGGCGGCTCTTCAATAATTTCAATTTCGGCGGTCTCATCCTCGTCATCAGGAATGGGCCGTTTGTACTCCTGGATGACTTCGTGCGCTTCCTCCGCATCTTCCTCCCGCACCAGGATGATCATGCCGCCGAGACCGGGGAACATGTCCTGAATCATCGCGGCGGCTGTGAGATCGTTATCGATGCCAGCCGAATCGAGCAAACCCTTGACCACCAGGGCTTCCGACTCGTTTTCAGAATCAAAAACCTTGGTCAGCTTTTCATTGGGATTCGGCTGGGGTTTCCTCTCCTCGGAGGAGGTTGTGGGATCTGACATTTGATCTCCAATTCCGAATCGCAATTTGCTCGTGCACGATTCGAGCCTTCCAAATATAAGATTTTACTCTTGTTCGAACGCTCGCTGCGCGTGGAACGCGTTTTTACCAATCCATTCCGCCACGCGCCTGGAGTCCGCATTCGAAGCAGCACTTTTGGGTAGTTGCTTTCCCCCGCCGTTCAGGCACAATGCGGTTACCATTTGCGCAACGCTCCGGCGCAGCGCATCATCCAAGCTGTGGGGACACGAAAAGGGGGCCTATGAATTTTCCTCAGCCAGCCCGGCCGGAACAGACTCTTCCATTGACCCAAGCTGAGCGTGACGAGGAAGCGCGCAAAATCCGCCGCTTGCAGTTGATGATCAGCATGGTCATGTCTGTCCTCAGCCAGGACCCCAATTTGACCTTGGAAGAAGCTTCCGAGCTGGCCGCAGGTGCGAAACGCGCCGCTCTGGCCATGTTCCCCGACAAGGAACTCGCCTACGATCTCCTTTATAGACCCCGCCTGCAACGGATCATGCGAGAGCGCTTTCACCTCCAGTAATCGCTGTCAAATCTCCAGTGCGTGTTTCAAGAATTAGGTCTTGGGAAGGGCACAGCTTTTAGCCGTGCCGCTGACGGCTAACAAAGGCGTGGTTTTAGCCTCGCGCATTCTCACGATCGGAATTCCCGACTCATTCGTCAGCCACGGAATTTCTCAAGGTCCCCACGCCCTCAACCGTAACTTCCACGCTGTCCCCGGCAACCAGTGGTCCCACCCCGGAAGGCGTTCCGCTTGGAATCAAATCTCCAGGGAACAGAGTCATGGCTTGCGCAATGTGCCGGATCACGACATCGAGAGGAAAAATCAGATCCCGCGTATTGCCCTGCTGCCGAACGTCGCCATTGACACGGGTTTCAACCCCAATCCCCGCCCAGGGATCGATCTCGTCAGTGATAACCGGTCCGACCGGACAAAATGTGTCGAAGCCTTTAGACCGGCTCCATTGTCCGTCTTTGTTCTGCAGATCGCGCGCGGTTACATCGTTCACGCAGGTATAACCGAGAATATATTGCCGGATGTCGGCGTCGGGCGACGGTTGATAGCAGGTCTTGCCGATCACAATGCCCAGTTCGCCTTCGTAATCGACGCGCTCGGAAATCTTCGGCCGCCGCACTGTCCCTCCGGGTGCTAACAGCGCCGAGGTCGCTTTCAGGAAGATCAACGGCTCCTTGGGAACGTCATGGCCGAGTTCGGCAGCGTGTTCGCGATAGTTGCGTCCAATACAGACGATCTTCGACGGCCGCACCGGCGGCAGAAGCGCAGCGTCCTCGAGCGGAATCGCCTCGATGCGCCGCGTGCGCAGGCTTTCCATATCGCCATCAGCTTCTTCCGGAGAGGTGAGCAGAATGCGCACAATCGCGTCCCGTCCCGCAACCGACTCAACCAGACCGTAATGCGCCTGATCATTCACTTGGAACCGGCAATATCTCATAGCAATTATCTAAGCACATTTCTGTGATTTTGAGCTGAGGATTGCGGGGAAAATCTCCGGCGCAATAGATAGCGAACCAAGCAAGAGAGGGTCCTAATTACGGCAAAGGACACGAAGGTGCACGAAGGAAACCGGTGCCTTGCAGTCCAGCGTGTTCCTTGGTGCCCTTCGTGGGGAATGAACTTAGAACGTGCCCGAGCGCTCAATCGACGTGCTCGCCTTCGGCGAATCCCGGTTCGGCAGGCGGCAGCACATCGCGTTCACCGGCGATCCAGACGTACAGAGTAGGCAGCAGGAAAATACTCAAGACGAGGTCGGAGATCAACCCGCCGACGATGACAATGGCGAAGGGCCGCTGTGAGTCGGAACCGATGGCGTGCGACATGGCGGCCGGCAGCAGGCCAAGCGTCGCCACCAGCATGGTCATCATGATGGGGCGCAAACGCAGCACTGCTCCTTCAACCGCCGCGTCTTCGATCGAATAGCGGCGCACACGCAACTGGTTGATGTATTCAAGCATGATCACGCCGGTCTGCACCGACACGCCAAACAATGCAAGAAATCCGACACCGGAGGAAACGCTGAAATTCGTGCCCGTAACCAGAAGAGCCAGCAAGCCCCCGACGCGTGCCATGGCCACGTTGGCCAGAATCAGCAGCGCCCACTTGAACGAGCGAAACATCGTGTACAGGATGATGAAAATGATCGCGATGGTGATGGGCAGCACGACGAGCAGCCGCTCGTCCGCTCGTTGTTTGCTTTGATATTCGCCCTCCCAATCGATGTGGTATCCGATCGGCAGCTTGACCTGGTCCTTCACCTTTTGAATTGCCTCCTCGACCGTGCTGCCCAGGTCGCGCCCGCGCACGCTGTACTTGATGGCAACGTAGCGCTGATTGCCTTCGCGATAAATTTCCGAGCCGCCGTCGACGGTGTCGATATTGCAAAGCTGTGCAAGAGAAACACGCTCGCCGGTTGGAGAGAGCAGGCGGATCTTTTCGATCGCCTCGCGCGTGTCGCGATATTGCGGAAGATAACGAAGCGTGAGATCATAACGCGCTTCGCCGCGAAGAACCTGCGTCAGCGCATTGCCCCCGACGGCCGTCTGGATCGCATCCTGCACGTCAGAAATATTGATCTGATACCGGTCGGCGGCTTGCCGGTTTACGGTGATGTTGAGGTTCGGCTGGCCGAGCACGCGGAACACGCCGAGATCCTGGATTCCTCTGACGCCGCGCATGATGCTGACGATCTGGTCTGCCTTGTCTTCCAGCGTGTGCAGATCATCGCCGAAGACCTTGGTGGCGAGTTCGCCCTTGACGCCACTCACCGCTTCTTCCATGTTGTCTTCGATCGGCTGAGAGAACCCCCAGACCACGCCGGGAATTTTGTCGAGCTCGCGCTGCATCGCCGCAATCAGTTCGTCGGTGTTCTGGTGGAAAACCGGTCTCCATTGATTCTTGGGCTTCAGATCGACAAAATACTCCGTATTGAAGAAGCCGGTGGTGTCCGTTCCGTCGTCAGGACGCCCGACCTGGCTGGTGCACTGCGGCACTTCCGGAAACGAGCAGAGTATGATGCGCGCTTCATTGGCTACGCGAATGCCTTCGTCCGGCCCGGTACTGGGCGCCAGCGTGCCACGCACCCAGAGTGCGCCTTCATCGAGGTGCGGCAGAAATTCCGAACCGATCGCGTTGCCGAAGGCGAGGTAGATGGCTACGAAAAGGCTGACCACTCCCACCCCCACCGTCAGCCCTCGCCGGCGAATCGCCCAGCGCACCGCATGGCTGTATTGCTCGGTCAGGTAGTGCATGAGCGGGTTACGCCACTCCTTGGCTCCATGGGCGAAGGCAAAGCTGGCCAAGACAGGCGCAATCACGATGGAAAAGATCAGAGCGCCGAGCAAAGCAAAAGCAACCGTCCAGGCCATGGGATGGAACAACCGACCTTCCACTCGCTGCAGCGTGAAGATGGGAAGGTATGCCGTAATGATGATGGCGATGGCATAAAAGACAGGTCGCTGCACCTCGTGGGAAGCGTCGCCAATTTTCTCGGTCGGAGTCCTCGTGCCATTCGCGAAATTCATGTGGCGCACGATATTTTCGACCATCACCACGGCGCCATCGACGACCATCCCGAAATCGAGCGCACCCAAAGAGAGCAGATTCGCGGGAACGTGCTTGAGATCAAGACAAATCGAAGCGAACAGCAGCGAAAAGGGAATCGTGGCGGCCACGATCAACGCGCCCCGCACGTTACCCAGGAAAATGAAAAGAATGATCGTCACCAGAATCATTCCTTCACTCAAGTTGTGCAGCACGGTATGAGTGGTGAAATGAACCAGGTCGGTGCGATCGATGAAGGGAACGATCTTCACTCCCGGCGGGAGGATGTGATCGTTCATCTCCTGGATTTTTTCGTGCAACGCGCGCAGGGCCGGATCGGCCGGGGCGCCTTTACGCAGCAGAACGATGCCCGAAACTACGTCGTCGTTGTCGATGATCTTTCCATCTTCGCGATGGTATGCCCGGGCGAACTGCCCGAGGCGAATTTTCGGTCCCTGTTCGACAACGGCAATATCTCTAATCCGCAGCGGCGTGCCATTTTTCGCGAAGACGACCGTCTGTTCGATATCGTGAATGTGATCGACTAATCCCACTTCCCGGACATTGATCTGCTGCAGGCCTTCCTGAATGAAGCTTCCGCCCGCGTTCGCATTGCTGTTGGTCAGTTGCTGCTCGATTTGCGAGAGACTGAGTCCGTAAGCGACCAGCTTGTTGGGATCGAGCCGAACTTGATACTCGCGGGTCGGCCCGCCGAAGCTCGCGACATCGACAATATCCGGAACCGACTTGAGATTCTTTTCGACCACCCAGTCTTCAACCGACTTCAACTCCATCGGATCGTAGGCCGGATTGGTGCTCTTCAACGTGAAGAAATAAATCTGCCCAACCGGGCTCCAATCGGTTCCCATTTGCGGCTGAACGTTGGGCGGAAGCGTGACCTGGCTCAGGCGTTCCAGCACGCGCTCGCGGTTCCAGGCGTTGTCGGTGCCGTCTTCAAAGATCAGCTTCAGATCGGAAAGACCGAACAGCGAAAACGACCGTAAGTGAACCACGCCGGGAATCCCGTTCATCACAATTTCAAGCGGGATCGTGACCTGCTGCTCAACTTGCTCCGCCGAGATTCCCGGCCACTGCGTAATCACCTCAACATAATTGTCCGCCACGTCGGGGTATGCTTCGATGGGCAGATTGTGGAACGAGATGATGCCCCACGCAAACAAAACTGCCCCCAGCGCCAGCACCAGCAGGCGATTCGACAGAGCGAAATCTACCACGCGGCGAATCATCGGTTAGTCCAGTCTCCCCTGAGGCTGGCAGATTGGCACTGCACGCGAGATCCCTCGCCCCGCCGGTGAAGGCGCGGGGCTTCGGGATGACGCATCAGTCTGTGTTCTGATCGCAGATTCTTCACTGTTCCACCGTGCTCTGCATATCGAGAGCGTTTGAAACCACTTTGTCCCCGGGCTTGAGCCCCGACACGACTTCCTGCTGCTTTCCCGGCAGCATGTTTCCGGTTACGACTTCCTGCCTTTTGAAATGGCCATCGCCCAGCGGTTCGTAAACCCACTCGCGATCGTGCAGGTGCAGAATGGCGTCGGCCGGGACCGCAGCATGCGTTTCAGGCTGCTTCCCGTAGAACGTAGCGGTCACAAACATGCCGATGCGCATGGTCCCCGGATTCGGAACTTCGATCCGTACTTTGGCGGTGCGAATGCTCGGATCGAGAATGGGAAGGATGTTATCGATGCGGCCCTTGAAAACCTGACTGGGATCACTGGCCAGACGAATGTCGGCCGACTGACCCACCTTCACGGCGTCGAGATCGTTCTCGTAAACGTCGCAGACGATCCAGACATAGGACAGATCAGAAATCGTGAACGGATTGGGTCCGGACAGTCCCTGCACTCCGGATGCGCCTGTGACCTGCTGATCGGTAATCACCCCCGAGATGGGCGCAACAATATCGACGATGCCCGAAGGATGTTCTTTGTTGATTCCGAGCAGTCGCAGCTGCTCCGTAGCTGCACTTAGATCAGCTTGCGCATCCTGTTCCGTGTCTTCGGCAATCTCGAGAGCGCTCTTCGCGACCGCGCCCTTGTCATAAAGCGTCTGCGCACGCTCCAGTTGAATACGCGCCAGGCGCTCGTCGTTCTGCGCTTTCAGGTATGTCTGATACGCTCCCGAAACATCGTTGCTTTGCACTCGCAACAGCAGCTGGCCTTTCGTCACCACGTCTCCCAGGCGGGCCTTGATCTCGACCACTCGGCCCGAAGCCAGCGAAACGACCGGGACGGCCCGGTTGATATCGGGCTGCACGACTCCAGTTACATTCAAGGCCGGAGCGGTTTTGTATTCGACCGCGGTCGCCAGCGGAAAAAGCTCGGGGTGATCCACGGTGAAATTGCTGGCGTTGAATTCCGGTATGACCTGAGCCGGCGGCGGAGCTTCCTGCTCCGGATTCGCCTTCCCGCTGGTGCAGGCGGCAATCACCGTCGCTAGCGTTAAACAGAGCGCCAGCGAGAAAATTGGTTTAGAAAAAGAAATTCTCATGGGAATACCTCGCGCCCCACCGCTTCATTCAGTTGAGCCGCGGCCGTAAGATAGGCGCCGATCAGATTGACGTAATTCAATTGCACAGCGCGGTAGTCGCTCTCGGCGTTAAGAAAATCGATCAGCGCCGCGCCTCCGTGTTGATAGGAGAAATAGACCGTGTCGCGTACGTGTACGGCCTCTGCCAGATATTTCGCCTTGTACGGTTTCAGCAGATTGATATTGCTTTCTACCAGGG
>JASHQK010000335.1 GCA_030039195.1 Candidatus Sulfotelmatobacter sp. | reverse complement strand
AGGTCCTTCGATTTCTTCGTCGCTTGTTCCGGCTCATGCATGTGTACCCACGAGCATTGGTCCCGAATGTTTGCCATTTCAAACAGGTAAGGATTGAGACCGGCCTCGGCCATCGTATTGCGGAACAACGGCTCGTGGGTGCGAGGTGTGCACGAGGCTACGACTACACGCGTCAGATTGTGCTCGGAAATTTTCTCCTTGATTCGGTCCTGCGTGTCATTGGAGCAGGTATAGAGATTGTTTTCGGCGTAGACGACGTTGGGCAGACTCTTGGCATACTCGACGACATCAGGGACGTTTACGACTCCACCGATATTGGTGCCGCAATGGCAGACGAAGACACCAATGCGCGCATCTTCCTCACTCACGTCTCTTTCAGGTGGATACACCTTCGGCTTGATCAAGTCCCCGCGAGATTCTCGTAAAAGTGAAAGCGCTTGCGCCGCGGCCGCCGAAGCCTGCATGACGGTTTCAGGAATATCCTTGGGCTCGACAAACGGACCAGCAACATAAATTCCTTCGCGCGAAGAGTGCGCCGGCGTAAAGCTTGAAGTCTTGCAGAAACTGAACTCGTTCAGCGCGATTCCGAATCGGTCCGCCAGAGCCTTCACTTCTTTCGGTGGCTGCATGCCCACGGAGAGCACGACCAGGTCATATTCGGCAGAGAGCTTCTTGTCGTCCTCACCCAGATACTTAACGATCAAATTGCGACTTCCGGGGATTTCCGAAATTGCCGGCACGCGCGAGCGAATGTAGCGCACACCCAATTCCTCCGCCCGGTGGTAGTACTGCTCGAAGCCTTTGCTGAAGGCCCGCATGTCCATGAAGTAGATATCGCATTGCAGCCCTTCGCCGAGATGCTCCTTCGCAAGGATCGCCTCTTTCGTGGCATACATGCAGCAAATTGAAGAGCAGTAATCGTGCTCAGAGTCGCGCGATCCCACGCATTGCAGAAAGGCGATGCGCTTCGGTTCTTTGCGGTCGTGGGGCCGGAGAATGTGTCCAGAGTACGGACCCGAAGCGGACATTATTCGCTCAAACTCCAGCGAAGTAAGTACGCTGGGGAATCGGCCGTAACCGAGATCTTTACTCAAATGCGCATCGTAGATTTCATAGCCCGGCGCCAGGACAACCGCACCCACGTTGAGCTCAATGCTCCGATCTTTTTGTTTGTAGTCGATGGCGTGCGCCTGACACGCGGTCTCGCACAGGTGGCAATCACAGCAAATCCCGCATGCGAGACAACGCTTGGCTTCCGCGATGGCTTCTTCTGGCGTGTATCCGACATGGACCTCAGCAAAAGTCTTCCCGCGCGTGATTGGATCGAGCGCCTGCATGTGAATTTGACGCTGCATCAGAACCCCAGTCGTGTCTACCACGTACTCTGTTTTGTACGGGCCTTCTAACTCGCGCCCCTCGCGCAGGTCTTGATGATTCAGCCAGCGATCGATAGACTTTGCCGCCCGTTTTCCGGAGAGCTGTGCATTGATCACGACATCGGGGCCGGTCACACAATCGCCGCCTGCAAAGACGCCGGGTAGTCCGGTTTCGAGCGTCAGCGGATCGGCCTTGAGCGTTCCCCATTTTGTGATCTCAAGGTCGAGACGTTCGCCAAGGGATTTCGTGTCAGGGGACTGGCCGATGGTCACGATCACGGCATCGCACGGAATCCTGAACTCCGAACCGGAAATGGGCACGGGAGCTGGACGGCCGCTGGCGTCGGGTTTGCCCAGCTTCATCCTTTGACATTCCAACGCGGCGACACGTCCATCCTTGCCAGCCTGGAACGATTTGGGCGCAGTCAAGAAGAGCAACTTAATGCCTTCGCGCTTCGCGTCTTCGACCTCGCGCTGGTCGGCAGGCATTTCGGCGCGGGTGCGCCGGTAGACGATCGTAACCTCGGCCGCACCACAACGCAGCGCTGTCCGGGCCGCATCCAGAGCAGAGTTGCCTCCGCCGATGACAAGCACGTGCTGCCCGGGCACCGCGGACTTTTCCGCATTCGTCTTCTCCAGATTGAGCCGGCGCAGGAACTCCACTCCTCCGCTCACGCCCGGGAGATCCTCGCCGGGGATCTGAAGTTGGCGTTCGACGTGCGCACCGATGGCGACGAATACAGCGGCAAAACTCTTTCGCAGCTCGCCAAAAGTAATGGCGCGCCCCACTGGCGTATCCACAAGGATTTCGATCCCGATGGCGCGCAGACGGTCCAGTTCGGCGTTCAGCAGGGGACGCGGAAGACGGAACGAAGGAATACCGACGGCAAGCATTCCGCCTGCGGTGGGAAGCGCCTCGAAGATGGTCGGATGGTACCCCAGCGGCCGCAGTTGATAGGCGCAGACGAGTCCAGCCGGGCCCGAACCGATAATCGCAACTCGCTCCGGACGATCCGGCACAGTAGGCTGTGGCAGTTTGTAATTTGGAAAATAGTCTGTGATGAATCGCTTCAGCGCGGGCAGATTCAACGGATCGTCTACGCCGGCGCGAGTGCACTCTGCCGTGCAGGGATGCGTGCAGATGCGGCCGCAAATTGAGGGAAGCGGGTTATCGCGCAGGATTACTTGCAGAGCTTCCTGGAAGCGCCCCTGTGCGATCAAGGTTACATACCCTTGCCCATCCTGATGAACCGGACATGCGGCCTGGCAAGGAGCGGTGCCACGCCGCGAAATGCTGAAAACGTTGGGAACGGCTTGTGGATACGGCCGAAAGATCGCTTTCCGATTTGCCAGTTTCTCGTCGAATTCGGAGGGCAGCGTTACCGGACAGTCCGTAACGCAGGCGCCGCAGCCGGTGCACTTGGTTTCATCCACGAAGCGTGCCTGCTTCTTGAGCGTGACCTTGAAATTTCCTGCTTGTCCTTCAATGCGTTCGACTTCGCTCAACGTGAGGATGTCAATGTCTTTGTGGCGTCCAATCTCGACCAATCGCGGTGCCATGGTGCACATGGCGCAGTCGTTGGTAGGAAAGGTCTTGTCGAGTTGCGCCATCACACCGCCGATGGCGGGCTTGCGATCAGCCAGAAAAACTTTGATGCCGCCGCCGGCCAAATCCAACGCGGCCTGCATGCCCCCGATGCCGCCTCCAACCACCAGAGCCGCACCGACTGGCTTCACTTGAGATGGGTCAGATGGCATGGGAAACCGCCTCCACTGCGGTCACCGCCTGCGCCGCCCGTTCCTTCACGGCAAGAAAATACAAGGCCAGTGGGCGGTAGACCATGTGCGCCCATTTGCCGAACGACATCTCAATCACGAGCATGGGAGTGGCGATCACTACGTGCAATGCGTAAGCGTAGTGACAGCCGAGAGCGAATCCCGCATAGCGCAAAATGTGGGCTGCGAGGCCGCTCAAGACCGTCAACACGATGAGGACGGGGAAGACCAGGTCATGAAAGTGGGTTTCCTTATAGATTTCTTTTTTGGCCTGCCAGCGGCCGACGAAGATGTCTCCCATTCCATAAAGTATGAAAATCGCACTCAGGTATCCCACCCAGCGCTGCGGGTTATAGACGGAATAAATGTTGTCCGTCTGGAACCAGTGAAGGCCAAAGACCTTGATCGACAACATCAGAATCGTGCCCACCGCGAGAACTTGGTGGCCAAACCATCGGCGATGTTCGGGACATTTGCGCAGCAAAGGCTGAGCCACGGATTCGTAGAAGTAAACCCAGGCTTCTCGAAGATAGGTGAACCAGGGAATGCTTTCCCCGGCCATGGTGAGTCGCCAGATGCGGAACACGCGTGAGAGCAGCAGGAACAAAGGGAGAAGCACCACGACCAGGGTGTAATAAGTGATGATCGGGAACATGTGTTCGAGGCCGAATGGAGTAGTCGTGAAGTCCTTAGCGGCCATGCCGACGTACCACAGGTGATAACCGACGATCAGGAGAAACGTCAGCACTGCGATGGAAATCAGAGAGCCGAGATACCAGGCCTTCGATTGAAGCAATCTGGATGCGATTCCTGTCCAGTCGTACTGCGCGGTAAGGAAGCGCCGCAGCGTAATCATTGAAATGCGGGGCTCCGCCTGGCGAGGGCACGTGATCGAACAGTCACCACAATCGTGACAGATCCACGGATCAAGGCCGCGCAGGAGCGGCGCCCGCAAGCCGAGCAGAGCGTAACGGATGCTCTTTCGAGGAAAAGTAGCAGAGTCGGAGACCAACTCGCAGGAAAGTGTGCAGCTACCACATTGGTAGCACCCTGTCGTATCGAACTTCCCATACTGGCGAATATCTGCCAGCAGAGTGGGGTCGCTTTGTATCGGGAAGGCCCGGACCGCCATTTGGCACGTCCCTTTCTGACGTGGCCGCCAAGCCTGGGGAAAGCTAAGCTTGGGTCACGACGAGTTCCTTGACCATTCTTCTGGTGTAAACGAGAAACTTGCCATCTTGTTCAACGGTTTGGACCTCAAAGTTGTCCTTGAGATAGGCTTCGGCCTGTTGCAGGCATTCCTCCTGCGTGTCGAAAACACGACCATCCCACATGAACTTCTTTCCTTCGCGAATCATGGTGAGATTCGGGGTCAAAGGAAGCTCCATTCTGTCTGACAATCCAGCGGTCAGACCAGAATTCACACTCTTATGTGTTTTCCCCAATGCACCCAACCGCGCTGGGCATCTCATCGCTCCAGCACGGCCCCTGAACACGCGCGTACATATCCCACAGAAGAAACACCTTAGTCTGTGTGTCTGGTCACTGAAAGTAGTGAGCCACAGCACATAAGAATCTCTTTCGGTACGATGCGATCGCAATGGCAATAGCGCAGTTGTGTTTGCTCAATCGTGTGCGCTTCGGCTATGAGCCCGCAAAGTTGCCCGTGAAAATCCGCGGCGATGATCAGGACCGTCACGATCGAAAGCAGGTTTGTGGGTCAGCGGGGATTTTTCTTGGGGTGCGGCAGATGCCGCTCGAATCCACGTCCGATGGCTTTACGACCGCGCGGGTCCGCTATTTCTGCAAGCCGACATAAACTCGCCGGGCTTGATCCAAGGTCTCGAAAACTGCAGTTTTCTCCGCCGCCGTGTTCCAGTCATGGTTCGCACCGGCTGCCGCGGCCAGACGATCAATCCACATCACGAAAAATGCGGCGTCATCTCCGGAGCTGAGTTTGGATCCACTGACGCTGATATAAACGGGACTCGTGGTCGCATACACATAGTCATCAAGCACAGGATGCTCAGGTCTGTCGCTGAATGCGCGAAGTAGACACCACCCCGTTTGTGAAATCGGGATTGTCCCCTCTGCGTCGGCAGATTCACGATCGCTACTTAACTTCAATTCTTTAACAACGCGACTGTTGCAAATGACTTGCAAATGATCCACAGGAACGAAGGAACGGAGCCATGCCTTGAACCCGACTTGGCTATTAGCCGAGGGAAGTTTCAGTTCGTCGCCGACTTCCCTGCTGCCGAGCGTGAACCCCAACAGCGGACCGTTGGTCGCAAACGTGCGTCCGCGCTTGAGCGAGTCGAGCCACTGGGTCGGCCCCGCCCCAATTGGAATTTCGGCATGAGCGCGAGTCAGACCGACCGGTCCACGCAGCGAGGCATAGTTCGCCATGGTGTCGGAACCGGCACCGGCGGGCAAACGGAAGCCGCAATTGAGAAGTCGATACCATATCGAGGCTGTGATGTGGTGATCGCTGAAGCCGAGAACCTCGAGGTAATCGACTTTGCCCAAAGCTGCGTCAACAGGCAGCTCCAGCGCCTCATCCAGCGGTTCCCCAAGATCGAGGGTGGGATCCTTCACGGGGTCAATCACGATGTCGAAAGGATGCGCATAACCGACGAGCGCCTGCTGTCCGTGCGCCACATCGGCGACGGCAGCATTGGTAGGAAACAGGCTCGCGGCCGACGTGTTGCTGTATGAGGCATAGTCCGGCAGCAGGAAGTTCTGCGTTAGATGCAGCAATGCGAGGTGCCCCCAGTAGCTGGTGTGAAACTCCTGCCCATGGAGCAGCCAATGGCCTGCGCTTGACGCCGGATCGGGAGTAGTGCGGAAGTAGGCGATGTCGGGAATCCGCTGCTCCTTGTTTACTATCAGATTTTCAACCAGAAAAAGATCCTCCGCGGCTGACTGCACGACAAGATTCGGCGGCGTGTCGCGATACGAGCCTCCATAATTCATATGCACGTGCAGATCGGCACCGGCCCAGAACATGCCCTTTGCGGTGGGGATCTGCAGCGGCTCGAGATGTGCAGTCAATTGCAGGTGCGGGCCGGAAACAACGGTTTTCCTTACGACGTGATACTCGAGACCCTTGGTCACCTCGACCTGCAAACGACCCAGTGGAACAGTCAATTGGGCCTTGCCAGAGCAGTGAAAATAGTGCGATTCAAACGCACTCTCTGCGCGCACGAAATTGTCTTCGGCGTGCATCCAGGCATCGTCGGGCGCGTAGGCTCTGCCGTCCTCTCCGGTGACGGAGATGCGCGCCGGTGTGGGCTTTCCCGAAGGATCGAGTACCGTAATGCTCAAGGTCCCGACCGCCTTTAAGTAGTGCTTTTTCTTCGCGATGATTTGGCGCTGTGCTCCACCTAACGCTTCCAATATCCAAAGAGAAGTGTTGCCGCTTCGGTTGGAGATGAACGCGATATGTTTGCCGTCAGGCGACCAGCGCGGGTTCGTGTTGTCGAAGTCACCGTAGGAAAGGGGAAATGGGTCGCCGCCTGCCGCCGGCATCGTCCACAGCTGGTGCCATTGGCCACCGAGGTACGAAGCGTAGACGATGCGTTTCCCGTCAGGCGAAAAATCCGGCCGCGCTTTCCAGGCTGTTTCCTCGTAGTGAATTTCGTGTGCCTCTGCGCCCGGCTCGGCCTTCATCCGCCAGAATCCGCCCGTGCCATAAATGTGACCGCGATTGGAAACGAAAATCAGCTCGCTGCCATCCGGCGACCAAGTTGGGCTGATCTCATGATCGAATTTGCTGTAATAGAACCGCGGCAGATCACTCTGGGTTTCGCCGGTCAGCCGCTGCACGTTGGTCAGTTCCCCGTCGTTGAAATCAGCAACGAAGATGTGAAAGTGTCCATGATATGAAGTCGAGACGAAGGCGAGCCGGTGTCCGTCGGGCGAAAAACGCGGCTCGACGTTTACGGCTCCGCCGAAGGTCAGCTGGTGAGACTGCTTCTTCTCGAGATCGAGCGCCCACAGTTCTATCGCGTCTTTGAAGTACGTCACGTACGCGACCCAGCGCCCGTCTGGAGAGCAGTCGGGCTGGTAGTCGTATCCCGGACCCCAGGTCAGCTGCTCGGCCGCGGGTGAATCCAAAGATTGCCACCATAACGTTCCCGCCATGGAATAAATCAATGTGCGCGAATCCGTCGACCACGCCACCGAACTCGGTCCAGTCGTCAGCTGGGGCAGGTACATCTCGCGGTAGTAATAACGGTGGGGCAGGTCTATCTGTTTGAGCACCGGCTCGCGCTGAGCGGACAGCGGCCAAGAACTCAAGATCAGCAAGAGGAGTGGAATTATTCGATCAGGACGATGAATTCCAACGGCTAGAAACGGAGCAGATTTGAAGTGCCGCATGATGGCGCGAGTAGTGTACCGCAGCTCCCGGCAGGCCGACCCATCATCCGCTTCGTATACTTCTTGGACATCCCTTCGAGCCGTGATCCTAATTGCTGAACAGCAACAGCTGCACTTAACCCGGCCGAACCTGAAGATCGCTCTCGCGAACCTCGCGGCCCAGCCGCCTCTGAACGCAAAAATACATGGCACATCGCTCCAGCGCATGGAGGGACTGGAGAGCGTCCTCAATCGCGCTTTGCTCCTGCAAATGATCTCCTCCCGTCTGGAAAAGTTCACGAGCCCGCGCGATCAATGCTTTCTTCGCTTCGGCGATCCGCAGCACCATTCGCCCATGATCTGTTTCAAACAGGGCAGCCACATAAAGCTCTCGCCAGGCTGGCAGTGACCGCGAGTCCGAGCAGACGGCAGTAGCGGCGACCGCTTTCGTCCTCAGGAATACATGACTCCAATTCGGCAACAACTGACGAAATGTCCACATCTTGCACCTCGGGACTGCTTCTCATCAGTTCGATATCTACCCGGCCAGACTGACGTTCCGCTCCCGGCTGAGCGTCAGGCCGCAGGTTTCTCCTCCGTGTGCGGCGAAGTCGCCAATTGAGGCAGTGCAATACCTAGCCATTGCGCCAGCTCACGAAAATGGCTGAGCCAGGCTTCGTTCACAATTCCGTGTCCGTTGCCTGAGACCGCCTGGGAAAGCTCGTAGTACGCGTTTTGCGATTTCCAGAGATTCAGTTCGAACGGTTGGACCCGCGATAGCGCGATGACGTCCTCCACTTCCGACAGCGCGTCGAGATCGCCGGGATTTCGCATCCAGCGATCCACCAGCGCATTCAACCGCTGTCGCAGTGCAGATTCCAGGTCGGAAGCATCCAGCGTGAAGCCGCTTC
>JASHQK010000334.1 GCA_030039195.1 Candidatus Sulfotelmatobacter sp. | reverse complement strand
ACACCTTTATGGGCAAACCGCGGACATGGCCGCCATTCAAGAGCTTGCGGACCGCTTTGGCTTGATCGTGGTCGAAGACGCTTGCCAAGCACACGGAGCCGAGTATTTCTCACAACGGCAAAACCGCTGGATGCGAGCTGGATCGATGGGAATGGCTGCAGCTTTCAGCTTCTACCCTGGCAAGAACCTTGGCGCTTGCGGAGAAGCCGGTGCCGTAACTACCCAAGACCCTGTCTTGGCCTCGAAGATCAAGCAATTGCGCGATCACGGCCAGGCCACCAAGTACTATCACGACCTCGAAGGCTACAACGGAAGATTGGATGCACTACAGGCCGGCCTCTTGCATGTGAAATTGAATCATCTCGAGGCGTGGAACGAAAAGCGGCGCCAACATGCAGCCGAGTACAATCGGCTCCTCGAAGGCGATGAGACTGGAATCGTCGCTCCCCACGAGCCCCCGTGGTCCAAGGCCGTGTACCATCTCTATGTCGTTCGCAGCAAAGACCGGGAAGGTCTAATGGCACATCTGAAAGCGCAGGGAATTGGGACCGGCATTCACTACCCAATCCCGTTGCACCTCCAGAAGGCATACCGCTGGATGCGCTACCAGGCAGGAGATTTTCCCATTACCGAGAGAATCGCTAAGGAGATTGTCTCTTTGCCAATGTTCCCGCAACTCACGCCTGAGCAGCGCCAAAGAGTGGTGGACGAAGTATTCGCCTTTGCTGAAATTGCCGAAGTCCAGGCGGCCTAAGCGAAAGTGCAGCCTCCTCCATTGGGGTAAATCGATCGACAACACTCTACCAGGCTGGGAAATCTATTATTTTCATCTGTTTAGCGAGGATGCTACAGGTACACCGGCCCTAATAATTCGGCCAATGTCCTCCTGAGACCTGTTGCGCCTTGGGTGGTTCCTCTATAACAAGGTCGTTATCCAGTAGATCGTGCGTCATCCCCCTACTGGGATAGTTGAGACCAGTGCGGTTGGGGCAATTCCCGACCGAGCACACGATTTTATGGAGGAACAGTGACCGTCCCCCGAAAGCTGTCATCGATAATAGCCCAGTTGTTCCCGCGCCTCCGCTCTGGTTGGCTGCGCAATAGCACTCTAGCGGTTGCAGTCTCCTGCGCATTGCCAGCCTTTGCGAATACGGTCTATCTCTCACAAAGCGGTGGTACGTATTCGGGCACTTCCGGAACTTACTGCACGAGCGGCTCGACTTCGACGCAGGTCTATACCTATTTCAACAGTTCAAGCAACTGGACATCCGGCACGCCAACCGGAAATCAGATCGGGCCGGGTACAACTGTTATTGTCTGCGGCCCCCTGACGGGATCAGCAGGATCGAACGTGCTCGCTTTTCAAGGGAGTGGAGCGAGTGGCAATCCGATTACTCTATTGATGGATGCTGCTTCCGGAGCGCTCATTCAAGACCCCTACTGCGGAACAGGAGGCGGTGCCTGCATCTACGTAAGTGGTAAAAGCTACATCGTCATCAATGGCGGAAACACAGGAAATGCCACATCCGGAACTACGTGGACGGCAGGGCTCGTGCGCAGTTACGCAAACGGTCAATCAGGGCAGTCAATCTGTCCCGGAAGTGGAAGCGTTGGGGCCCCACCTTGGTCGGCTTCCTGCTCAAACTTCGTTACGAACGTGACCATGATCGAAGCGATGAGCGTGAACAATGTCACCATCGAGAATCTCGGTCCTTGCGTGGGCGGGGTAATGAACTCCGGCGACTCGTCTTTCGGCAACGGCGCTCCCGGAAATGATTGCATTCACTTTCAGGGTTCGAACGTCACGATCAACAACAATCAGCTTTGGTACGACGGCAATGGGGTAGACAACACGACTTGGGTAAATGGAGACACGAACACCCTGATTGAGAACAACGATATTCAGGAAAACGGTTGGGGCATAGGCTGCGCCGGAGGTTCGGGCTCGAACACCAATTACCAGGTGATCGGCAATCACTTTCACAACTTCACACAGTGGAATTCGGAAGGCACTCACGTTAACGGCATTCATTGCTTTGACCTCAGTGGTGGGGGCATTGCCTCATTCTATCTTGGCAACAATTTATTTGATGGGAATATGGGCAGCGGAGGCTGGACGGCGTGGGTCTATTTGGAAGCCGATGGCACGGGACAGAACTGGAACGGTGCAGACGGTACGTTCTATGCATGGAACAATGTGCTAGTCGGAACAGGAACAGTAGTAAATGGCAATGGATTAATGAATTTTGGCTCCGGCGAGAATCACATCCTTGTCAATAATGTTTTCTATGGCTCTGGAACCTCGGGAGCAACCGGAACCGGCCCATGCCTAGGGTTTGAGGGAGCCAATATAACTGTCGAAAATAACGTCTTCATCAACTGCACCCAGATTGTGGCAACGCCCTATGGTGGGAATCCTGGCCCTAGTTTCCTGAGCACTTGCGCGAACGGAGTTCCCGGTACAGGTTCGTCATCCTGCTTTGACTATAATGTTTACTCCAATATGACGGGTGGCGGGAACAATGCTTTCGTCGTGAACATCAACGGCGGGAACAACATCAACACCAGTAGCGTCTCTACCTGGAAGTCGGAGTGTAATTGTGACTCGCATTCTCTTTTTCAACTCGGTTCTCTACTTAGCGATTTCACCGGGGAAGGTGTCCCCAGTTCGGGATATATTGGTGCGCTCGAAGGTGCGAACCTGACTTCGCTGGCCACAGGTGATATGGCGTCGCTGGCCAACAGTACGACGGTAGGCAACACAGTCAGCAGTCCAGAAGCGCGGCCAAGCGGCACTTGCACAAGCCAAGGCTCATCACCCTGCTGGGACATTGGGGCTTATGCCTACAGCACAAGTACTACTTCAGCGCCGGAGCCACCGACGGGTTTGAATGCTGTGGTGGATTAGCGGCAGGCGACCTCTCAAAAACAACGAATTAAACTTAGGTGCACCGGCCAAACCTGTGTAGCACCCTCCTCCTACTCTTCGCTCAATTCAGTATCTTCCATTCGACCCCCATTACCACGTTATCTATGAACCGCTGCATCACCTTTGCAGTAGCCGTCAACGACAGGCATATCCTCAACACGAATTTCCTGGCTTCACCATGCCTCCTGCAACCACATCGACACCAGATTCTGATTCAGGAGGGCTACACCTCGGCCGCGATTGCTTACAATGATGCCATCGAGAAAAGTCAGAACGATCTCATCGTCTTTGTGCATCAGGACATCATCCTGCCCGAGGGCTGGGCCGACAACCTAGAACGTGCTCTTGAGCATCTTGCCGAACACGATCCTAATTGGGGAGTGCTCGGAACCTATGGCGAGACGCTGCACGAGGGGGGAAGAGGATATGTATATTCCACTGGCCTCGGCATTATGGGCAGGCCTTTTGAGGCTCCGGCTCGGATTCAGACCCTCGACGAAATCGTCTTAATCATGAGGAAGTCATCAGGCCTGCGGTTCGATGACCAATTGCCTAACTTCCATATGTACGGGACAGACCTTTGCATGATGGCTGAGTCGGAGGGAAGGAAGAACTACGCCATTTCTGCCTTCTGCATCCACAACACGAACCCAGGCCTTATTTTGGGAGATGATTTTTATGCGTGCTATTGGCACCTGCAGCGGAAATGGCGAGAGCGCCTTCCGATCAAAACAACTTGTGTCCGAATCACCCGTCACAACGGCTGGATGTATCGGCGAAAAATGGGGGAATTGTTTCTGCGCTACTTTCGACCCAACAAGAAGTTCGGCGGAAATCGCGCCGCG
>JASHQK010000333.1 GCA_030039195.1 Candidatus Sulfotelmatobacter sp. | reverse complement strand
AGGTCGGCATCGCGCGGCATGATGATGCCTCGGCTGCGCACCAGCATCTGCGTGAATCCCGAGCAGTCATATCCATAGCTGGAGCGTCCACCCCATAAGTAAGGAATCCCGAGAAATCGCTTCGCCAATTCGATCGATTCATCGATCGTCAGCGACTTGGGATCGCGAATGACGTCACTGCGCTGGATCCATGCCATTCTTGCATTTGGCAGACGAACCTTGAGCCAGCGCTGGTTGTTGCCGGGCGCGTCCTCGATCGCTTCGAGATGTGTTCCGAACGGAACGGTGATGACCGGCTGATGCGCGGTCACATCGGTTTCGCGGTAAATATTGGCAAACAAATTCTCGACCTGAATCGAGCGTCCCGGCTCGTCGTAAGGCGCACTCGACTTGCGCAGGTCTCGAAGGGGCACCCAGCCCGTATATTGGTCGTCCGTGCGGACTTTGGCCCACTTATGGCGCTTTTCAAGCACAGCCACGTTGCTTCCCAGAGTGGCTTGTGAAACGACATCGGCGTTTTCCGTAGCGGAGGAATACATGTTGGCAACCGCGACGACCACGACCCAATCAGCGGTGGGAGGAGCCCCGGCAAGGGCAGATGGAAACGCGGTCAGGAGAAGAAAGATGAGGATGAAGCCACCACAGGTGCGGCGTCTGAGAGATGACTTCGTCCCGGGTTTCCTTTGGATAATATAAGGATCGTAAGACTTATGTGGTGACGACGAGTGGGCCGGCACCACTTTATAAGTTCTGGAGATCATCAGTAATCAATTGCAATCAACCTAACTTGCTGTCCTGCTTTCTCGGGATCAGAAGCGATAGATTCCCGCGAATTCCATTCTGCGCGGCTGAGTGAGCGTTTGAGAGTAATTTCCAAACGTGGTGGGCACATCCCACTCGTCCGACATGCTGTAAATGTCAAACTTGGTGTTATTAAAGGCGTTAAAGACGCTCCAACGAAGCTCGAAGCTTTGCCCCTCGGTAATCTTCCACCGTTTCGAGAGATTCATGTCCGTAGAAGTGAAACCGTCGCCGCGAATTGGATTGCGAACGCCGCTCTCGCCGGGATAGGCGTAGCCGAATGCTTCCCTCGAACCACAAACGTTGCATGCACCGCTTTGCCACTGCGCAAAATCCTTAAAAACATTCGCAGTGCCGTTGCTAATGGTCGTTCCCGTATGGATGGGCGCGCCGGTCAAGTCCGACCACCCCATTTCATCCCAGTTTGTCGGCCAAACGTATCCCTCGAACACACTGGCCGGGAAGCCCGAGGTCCAGCGAGTCGTTCCGCCAATCTGCCAGCCGCCAATGAAGCCATCCACCAATCTGCTCGCGTGGCCGGCAAACGCCCTACCTTGGCCAAAGGGCAACTGGTAGATCCAGTAGCCGTTGACCTGATGTCTCAGGTCGCTGTCGCTCGGGCCATACATTTGACTTGGGCTCCAGGGGTTGATCACACTGTCGGTCAAGTACTGGACACCGCGTTCCGCCATGGACTCAACATCCATCGCCTTCGCGTAGGTGTAGTTCAACCGGAACATCAAACCGTGGGACATCTGCTTGCCCAGGGTGACCTGGAGTGCGTTGTAGTTCGACCAGGCAATCGAGCGCCAGTCATACAGAGAGGAATACTGGCTATTGTAGTAGCTGAACAAGCCAGCATTGGGAGTTACCGGGAAGCCGTACACGTCGATCAGGTAGAGCGCAGAGGTTTCGTTGTAAAGGTTGCATCCGGGCCCGAAATCATCGTAGATGGCCGCGAGCATGTTGGTGGTCGGAGCACCGGTGGAACACAGCGTATAGGTCCCCGAACCCGGATTCATCATGTTTTGCCAATACGCCGCAGTTGGCCCAATCGTCGAGGCATTAATGGCGCTGTCGGGAGTGCCCTGGCGCCCCAAGACGGACAATTGACGCGCCGCCTGGAAGTAGCTGATGCCGGATTTCGTATCAACCAGGTTCATGGGCTCGGCGACATCATCCAATGCGAGGAGGCGATGAGCGAAGTGGCCTACGTAGGCCACGTCAAGCGTCATCTTGCCGGGCAACTGCCGCTGCACGGAGAGGTCTAAAGCGTACGAATAGGGAGTCTTGAGTGACTGATCAATACCCTGCGTGAGGGCAAGCCCGCCTGGCAGTGGGGTCTGTGGAAAGCTGATCGTGGCAGGAGGGATATAGTTGTTAGGTAAGCAACAGGTTCCGAGGAATGAGATCGGGATCGAGTTCATATCGGCCAGGGTACTGCCGAGACGAGGTGCGTTGCTCAAGGTGGCTGAGCCCAAGGGATTCTCGTTCGTCGTAGAAAGGCCATATTCGCCCATCGCGCTGTAGTACTGGGCGAGTTCCGGGCCGAAGTTCTGGTAGTACATACCGAAGCCTGCGCGAATCGAGGTCTTGTCTACTCCAAAGACTTTGTTCAGGAATCCTGAGTCTGCATGCGGCGTGTACGCGAGGCCTATGCGCGGGGCAAAGTTCTTGGTCTGAGCACTGTACAAACCGGGCTGGCCATACGGCGAACCCGCAGGGCCGAAACCAATAGGGGTGGCATTGATTTGATTGTCCGGGATACCGGCCAGCATTGCCTTCCGGCGCTGATTGAACCAGTTCCCCATGTTTACGTTCGGCGCGACTTCCTGTCCGGAGGTCTCCGTCATCGGCGTCATGAGCTGATAATTCAAACCGTAGGTGAACGAGATGTTCCGCTTCACCTTCCAGGTGTCTTGAAAAAAGAAGTTGTAATTGTCGACTGCCCAGTGGCGAAGAATCGGTAGATTCGCTGGATGCGTAGTTCCTTGCGTCCTGCTTACGTCATAGTTGAAAACGCCGTCAACCTCGCTCTCAATACCCATCAAAGCCGCCAAGGGGAAGTCGTAGGTATGGTTGAATCCGGAGTTGATGGCCGGGTAGATATCGCCGGCCGTACAGTTTCCTCCGCCTTGAGCGATACATGCCGGATTGAGAGGGCTGTCCAAGTTTGCAAAGCCAGCTGGAGAAAGCCAGTCGGCATTGGTGAGGGCATTGCTGAAGTTCTGGCCGTAGTTGTAGGTGTTGAGCCGGGAAAGCAGGAAATTGACGCCAAATTGGAAACTGTGCGAGCCTTTTGTCCAGTCAACTGAATCCACGATGTTGTGCACCGGGGACGTGTCGCCGTAGGAGTAGGCAATATCCTGGCCTAGGTCGCGCATTTCAATCCACGGCTGGTTGGAGTCGCCGCTGGTACCCGAGCTGTCGCGGGTCAGGCCATAGCGGAAATTGTTGACCAGCCGCGGTCCCCAGACGCTGGTGTAACCGGCAACGAAGCCCTTCGCCAGGCTGAGAGTTTTGGTCTCCGGCGGCCTGCCGGGAAGAAACGGAGGATTATTGTAGTGAGAATCGACGCCGGTGCCGCGGAAAAAAAGCGAGTGATTGCCGTTCTGCGTGATCTTGTAGTCGAGACGACCGATCATCCAGTTCTCGTGTGTGGTCGTCGGCGCGGCAAAGCGATAGCCGGCGAAGTTCGGATAATCGCCGACGCTGGAATCGTTCGGCATCGGGTAGGTGTGGAAATACGCGATGGCTCCCTGGCTCGGTCCTATGCCCAGCGGGTCCATGGACGCCAGCTGCGTTGGACCCAGCGCGTAATTGCCAGCTTGTATCGGGTAGGTTGTGCCGCTGGCTCCGGTGACCTCCATGCCTGTACATGCCGCTGCGTCGGCACATTGGTACTGGATGATTCCATCCTGTAGCAGTGCACCGGGAATGACCTGTAACGCGCTCGCTCCCACGTTCTGCCGGTGGCCTTCGTAATTGAAGAAGAAGAAGAATTTGTTCTTCAGAATCGGCCCGCCGATGGCCCCGCCATAGTTGTTCCACACCAGTTGCAGGGGCTTGTTCGGCAGAGGCGTAGGGAGGGCACTCAGTTGGGATTCTTTCAGGAACCAGTCGTTGGCTTCGCCAAGTCCGTTGCGATTGAACTCGTAGAGCGAACCGTGGAACTGGTTGGTGCCGCCCTTGGTGACCAAGGCGATTTGGGCTCCCGATGACTTCCCCTGGCTGGCATCGTAGTTGGAGGTTGTGACGCGGAATTCCTCTACTGAGAACGGTGTGGTCGGCAAGATACCGTCGAAGGCGTAACCCGCAAACTCCGCGTTGTTGCTGACGCCATCCAGCGTAATGTTATTTTGATCGCTGCGCTCCCCGTTCACCATGCCGGCGCGTGTGTCATAAGAGCTAGTCAGGTATGTTTCGTTGTCGCTGGTGAGAGTGACACCCGGCTGGAAACTCAGCAGAAGCACCGTGTTCTCATGGTCCAGCGGCAGGTTCTCGATCTCATTGGTGCCCATCGTGTTGCCGACGCTGGCATCGGTCGTGTTAAGGGACTGAGCTTGAGCCGTGACCGAGACCACCTCGGCAATCGTGCCGACCTTCATCTTCACATCGACTGTCGCCGGCAGTTCTACCTGCAAGACGACACCGGCTTCTTCATACTTGCTGAAGCCTTGCGCTTCCACCCTCAAAAGGTAAGTGCCCGGTAGCACCTCCACGAAAAGATAACCGCCATCGGCCCCGGTTTGCGTCTCGCGAGTGAAGTTCGTAGAGGAATTGATCAAAGTGACCCGGGCTCCGCGAATTGCCGAGCCCGAAGGATCGGTCACAGTGCCGCGAAGAGAAGTGGTTGCCTGTCCCCAGACGATCGAGGCGCACACAGCAACTAAAGCGAGAATGGCGAACTGCAAGAGTCGGCGCATATCCCTCCCACGAGTTGTCAACCGCACAAATGAGGCCTATATACATAGAAAACGTGCGCACTGTCAAGAACATCTTTTGAATATGCAACATTTGTTTCTCACCGGTTTTTGCCAGATTCTCGTCCGGCGGACAGCAGAACAAAGGCAGCTCCGGGGGTGTGGCTGATCTCAGGAAAATCGCACTGTTGACTCCGTTTACTCGGAATACCAACGGAATCCGTGGCGTTGTTCGTAATCCGCTTTTTTCAAGATCCGAACGGTACGCCCTTTGTGCTGATGCGCGCAGATGGTGAGCAAAACATTGAGGAAGCTCATGGGAGCGATATAGGAATTGCTCAAATGCGCTTCCACCGGGGTGAGAAAGCATTCATCAGAGAAACGCGCGATCGGAGAAATGAAGGTATCGGTGATCCCCACACAATATGCGCCATTGGCGTGGGCCTGCTGCAAGCCTTCGACGGTCTGGCGCAGGCCGCGGCGGAAACTCATCGCAATGACCAGATCGTGGCGGCCACAATTGCGCGCCGTATTGACGCTGTGACCTGGTGTAGTTGCGGCGATAACCGGAAAGCCCAGGAGGGTCATCCGGTACTCGAGAAAATACACAAGACTGATGGCGAGGTCCCCGCCCAAAATAAGAATTCTGCGCGCGCCGTGGATGCGTTTTGCCAGCGCCGCCACGCGCTTCAGGTCCAGTGTATTGCGCAGTGCGTGAAGATTTCGTACGTCCTGCTCTAGCGCCATTTGTCCATGCCAAAGGATGCTGGAGTGCGCCCCTTTCCCGTTGCACATTGTTTCCAAAGAGGTTGCATTTGCGATGGATAACTCGTGCAGGTACGCTTTGAAATTTCTATAGCCATCAAAACCGAGGCCGCGGACGATTCGCAGGATGGTCGCGGGATCTGTGCCCAACTTGGCGGCGACATCGCGAATACTCAGCAATACGTAGTCGCGGGGATGCTCTTGAATCGGCCGTATGAGTTCGCGCCGCTTCTTGCTCAGGTGCTCGATTCGTTCCGAAAAACTCGGAATATGATCTCCCCGACCGTCTTTCAGTTGCGAGTTGTTCATGGCTGTACGCTTTCTGTGTCGACCGCGCCTGCTGCCGAGGATTGACACACGCAGGCGTTGATCTTACAACATACAGAACGCAACAAAAGTAACAGATTGCGGAACAAACTAAAAAGGAAGATCGCATGCTGGAATCTACAAGCCATCGCGGTTGGTTTTCGATGTTCCTGTGCATAATCTGTATGTCATTGTCGCTGGCGATTTACGTTGGTGCCGAGACGCCTCCAGCCCCGCAGCAGAACTTGAATGAAAAGCAAGCGGTCTTGTGGGAGAAGCTTGCGACCCGAATCAACGAAATCGATCACAATCTCGACGGGGTAGTCGGAATAGCCATTCTCGATCTCACCAGCGGCCATACGTTTTTGCTCCACGCCGACGACGTGTTCCCGCAGGCCAGTTCCATTAAGATTGCCGTGCTGGCCGAGCTCTATCACGAAGCGCAAAAAGCGGGAGCAAGCGACGCCAAACTTACCGACCTCTACACCGTCCAAAGCTCGGATCTGGTCCCGGATAGCGACATCATGGGAGGCCTCACACCGGGTGTCACGCGCATCACCAATCGCGACCTTGCCACCATGATGGTCGCCGTAAGCGATAACTCGGCAACTAACGTCCTGATTGATCGCGTGGGGATGAAAAACGTCAACGAATTGATGTCGAGCCTTGGACTTACTCACACGCTGCTGCGCCGCAAGATGATGGACATTCAGGCCGCCAATGAAGGCCGCGAAAATGTTTCGACACCTCGCGAAATGATGACCTTACTCGAGCAGATTTATGAAGGGAAGGTTCTGAATAAGGAAATGACGGAAGACTTTTTCAAAATGCTTTCCACGCACAAGGAGAGCTTTATGCCTCGGTTTCTCCCCAATAATGTTCGCATCAATGTTCGCATCGCCAATAAGCCGGGAGAACTCGAGGCTGTGCGGAATGACTCGGGGGTTGTATTTGTCCCGAATCGACCGTATGTGATCTGCGTGATGACCACTTACTTACGGAATGAGCGTGATGGCGAGGATGCGATCAGCAGAATTTCGGAGGCCGCGTATCAAATGTTCGATCGCCTCGGCCGCGGCTCCGAGTATGGCCGCGTCGTATCGCCCAACGATAGCAGACCATAACACGTCTTTCCGTAAAGAAAGGGGCTGATATAAAAGCGGGAAGAGCCTTGTTGAGGTTCGTCCTGGCGCTAATTAGGAGCGTCTCGCATCACCAAGCACGTGTGTACTGTCTTAAACACTGTGGCATGAGCCCGAAGTTTGGTCTTTAAGAGCACTGGAACATGTCAGCCACTTGACAGGGCGAAGCGGGAACTGCCACACTTTCTCGCGCGCAATTCGTCTTATGTTTCCATCCCAAAACCCTTGATTGACGCGGCTTGTACCGTCGAAGGAGGTTCCCGTGTCTACCTTGATTCGAAAGCTGTTTGCCTCCAGGCTTTGCCTCGTGATCGTTCTTGTTCTTGTGATTGCAGTTGCACCAGCAGCGTTTGCCATCGGGCCGTATGTGGTCGGATCATCGAACACAGTAACGGCCGACCCGAGCGTCCCGCGGCCGGCGACTACGCCTTGCGTGGTAACGCTGTTTAGCGACTACACGTTTGATAACAATTACAACCTGAATCCGTTCAGCTACACGCCGCCGGAGGATTGTCCCGGCCCGTGGGCTAAAGTAGTTCTGGTCGTCGACATTTCGGTGACCGCCGGAAATCAGTTCGACCGCACCGCAAACATTTGGCTGGGAG
>JASHQK010000332.1 GCA_030039195.1 Candidatus Sulfotelmatobacter sp. | reverse complement strand
CGTGCAATTCGGTGACATTCCCGACGCGTGCAATCGGCGAGATCACGCCATATTGCGGATCGTCACGAGCCACGCTGCCGTTCCGCATCACCGCGGCACTCCATCGGCTGGCATACACCCGCGCACCGCTCAGACGCTGCAATTCCGCGATCCCGCCTGCGTGGTCGAAGTGGACATGAGAGTTGACGATGACTTTGACATCTTGAATCTGAAAACCGAGGGAACGAATGTTGGCAACAATCTGTGCGGCGGACTGGGGCAGAGCGCCGTCAATGAGGACGTCGCCGGCTTCCGACACGATAAGAACCGAACTCAGCCCGTGTGGGCCCACATAATACGTGTTCCCGAAAATGCGGAATGGCGTTTGCGGACGATTCCACTCGGCACACGATGAACAGTTAATTGTGGCCTGTCCCAGCGCAGCGCCAGTGAGTAGCAACCAGCACAAAAAACGACAGCGGATGTCGCAGAGGATCACGGGCGAGGATGCGCTTCCTGGGTGCGCGCCCAGTCTGCCGCCGCCCTGAGCCGCCTCGAAATCGAAGGATGCGAGTGAAACAGCCACTCTACCCATTTCGAAGGCGTGCGCTCGGCAAGATTCTGGTCCGCCAGCTTGTTCATGGAAGAAACAAACGGCTCAATGCTGGCGATCGACTCGAAAGCATATCGATCTGCCTGTCGCTCATTGAAGCGCGAGTACGCGTTGAGCGCGGGCATCAGCAGGAACGAGAGAACTGTACCGACCAGCGCCAGCAAGGGCAGATCGGCGAAGTCCGAAATCTGCACAAAGTCGAACATCTGCCGGTCGATGGCGTAATGCAGCACCCAGTTCGCCGCCCAGAATCCAACCAGCGTGATCGCCGCTTGCACGAAAATGCTCTTCAAAATATGCCGATGCACATGATGGCCGAGCTCATGCGCCAGCACGGCCTCGATTTCATCCTCGGTGTAATTGTCGAGCAGAGTATCAGCCAGAATAATGCGCCTCGTCATTCCCAGCCCGGTCAGAGCAGCATTCGCCTTCTTTGTTTTTTCAGAAAGCTTCCACCGATACACCCCGCGCACCCGCGTGCCGGCCCGTTCGCTCAGCACGATCAATCGCCGCCGCAATTCCTCATTTTCGAGCGGTTCGAATTTGTAGAAGATGGGAAACAGCACAACTGGAGCCAGCTGCGCCAGCACCACAAACAGCACCATGAAGAGCCCCCACGCCAGCAGCCACCAGTCTTGCGGCCACTGCCGGATCGTGAAATACAGCAATTCCACTACGATCGTGCCCATCAGGAGTCCGACCAAAAAGCCCTTTACTTCGTCCCAAAACCAGGACCGGAACTTCTGCGTCGAAAGTTTGTAGCGGCGCTCCAGCCGAAATCCGTAAATATCGAATCCGATCCCCAGCGCCTTGCTGATCAGCAACAAGAGCAGCAGATACATGAACACCGACAGGGAATAATTCTGATCTCCCATGCGATACGCCACATCCCGCAGCCAGCCCGTCCAGCCGGTCACGAGCAGAACAACTAAGAATGCGAATCCCACGAGGAAGTCGGAAATCCCCAGCCAGCGCCGAACGCGGTTATAGCGGCGCGTTTCCGGAGAATCAGCTGCAGTCTGGATTGAGTCGTGTGCCATGGCTTGCGAAAAGCCTTATTTACAGAAGTATCGCACTATTTCCCATCGACCACACCCAGCGATCGGCAGCGGAGGTGCATCGGCAGCTAACGTGTGTCGCGCACAAAAGCTTCCCCGGTCGCAAGAAGCTCCCGAACCAACTCCGGTGACGAGGCCTCCGTATAGAGGCGCAATAATGGCTCGGTTCCCGACGCCCGGAACAGGACCCAGGCTTCCGCTCCATCTCCATTCGTCGGCGCGTCGAGGAAAAACTTGACGCCATCCATGTTTCCTTTCTGCAGCACTTCATACCGTCCCAGAGCCACCGTACTCTCGGCGCGGGCCCGCCGGATCGCCTCCTGCTTCGTATCTTCCGGAATATGCAGATCGCTCCGTCCGTAATAATGCGGACCAAAATCCCTTTGTAAATCTGCCACGAGCCGTCCCAGCGGTTTGCCCTCTTCTGCCATCACATTGGCCAGCATCAGGCAATTGAGAATGCCGTCGCGCTCAGGCAGAAATCGCGAATAGCCGATTCCACCCGATTCCTCTCCGCCAATCAAAATCTCGTGATCCATCATCAGATCCGCAACGTACTTGAATCCGATGCAGGTTTCATGCAGCCTGCGTCCATACTTCGCGGCGATGCGATCGATCATGCGGGTCGTATTGAACGCGCGAACCACATCGCCCGGCCACTTCTTTCGCTCCAAAAGCCAGCGCAGAATCACGCAATAAATTTTGTGAGAATCGACGAAGCTCCCGTCCTCGGCTACAGCGCCAATCCGGTCCGCGTCGCCGTCGGTTGCCAGCCCCGCATCGCATTTTTCCCGGACCACCGTTTCCTGCAGCATCGCTGTGTGCGGTTCGATCGGCTCGGGATTTATACCAGGGAAAAGCGGATTGAGTTCCTGCCGGATGGCAACATAGGCCATGCCGCGCTCGGCGAAGATGCCGCTCAACACGCCGCGACCGGAGCCATACATCGCGTCCACGGCGAACTTGAATTTCGTCTGCGCAATCAAATCCATGTCCACAAAGCCGCACACCGCCTTGACGTACGCCTTCTTCAGATCGACTTCCTCGATCGCGGCCTTCGCCCTCTTCGGCATCGCTCCCGCCGCCATCTCTTCTTCGATCTTCTTCATGATCGCCGGGGTCGCCGACCCTCCGAAGTTACCTTTGAACTTCACGCCATTCCAGTTCCACGGATTGTGGCTGGACGTGACCATCACTCCGCCGGCTGCGCCTTGCGTTTTCACCGCATAAGAAACGGCGGGTGTCGGAGTGTAATCGTTGGCCAGTTTGACGGGAATGCCGCCTGCAGAGATCACTTCGGCGACGACCTCCGCCGCACGCGGCGACGCGAACCGCGCATCGTAACCCACGATCACCGCACGTTCGGCCTCTTCGTATTTCAGAACATAAGACGCAATCGCTCCCGCAACCCGGCGCACATTGTCGAACGTGAAGTCGTCAGCGATGATCCCGCGCCAACCGTCCGTTCCGAATTTGATGGTTTGTGTCATTGAGTTTTGCAGTGGAAAGGAACTGGTTCTCTCCTGCCTTAACCGACCCCTGATCCCTGCACCTGCTTCTTATACCAGCCTATGCATTTTCTTCTCGTCCAGGTGCTTGACGACTTTCCCTACGTCCTGCGCGTGTTGCCGCGTGGTGATCAGCAACGCGTCGGCAGTTTCGACCACGACCAGATCGCTTACCCCAACTGCAGCGACGAACTTTCCCGGAGCGTGAACATAATTGCCGCGCGCATTCAGCAGAAATGTGCCAGAAGCGGCGACCAGATTGCCCTCCGGAGGATTCACCTTGGCGGCATGATGCTCGTGCAGCGCCGTCCACGAACCAAGGTCGTTCCATCCGAAATCGGCCGGCAGGCAGTAGATGTTTGAAGCTTGCTCCCCCTTCGCCGATCTGGGCTCGAGGATTGCGTAGTCAACACTGATGTTTTCGCACTTGGGATAGAGCCTGCCGAATGTCGCGCCGAACTTCCCCGTTCCAAACGCTGCCGCAATTTCTTCGAGCAGCGCCGCCGTCTTCGGCAGATGCTCGTGAAGTGCATCCGCCAGAGTGCTCGCACTCCACACGAACATTCCGCTATTCCAGAAATAATTCCCGGCAGCCAGGAATTCTGAGGCCTTCCCGGCATCGGGCTTTTCGGTAAACCGCCGGACCCGCAGCGCCGAACTGCCGGCGGCGCTTCCACCTTCAATGTAGCCATATCCGGTTTCGGCGCGATTGGGCCGAATCCCCAGCACAACAATATTCGCCCCCGCAGCCGCGATCTCGATCGCGTCTTCAAGCGTTTCCCGATAACGTTTTTCGTCCCCGATCACGTGATCGGAGGGAAACATGCCGATCACCGCATCACGATTCTGGCGCAGCAGAATAAAAGCTGCGAGCCCGACGGCAGGCGCGGTATTTCGTCCCGTCGGCTCAGCCAGAATCTGACTCTTCCCGACTTTCGGGAGTTGTTTCAGAATCGCAGGTCGCAGGTCCTGATTTGTAATGATCCAGAACCGCCGCGCCGGAGCCATCGGTAGCAGGC
>JASHQK010000331.1 GCA_030039195.1 Candidatus Sulfotelmatobacter sp. | reverse complement strand
AGCGCCGAGGGTCAGTTGTGGGGCAACCCCGTTTATAACTGGGATGCGCTGCGTGCGACAGGATATCGCTGGTCGATTGACCGGCTGCGCGCCCTCCTCGCGCATGTCGATGCGATTCGTCTGGATCATTTCCGTGGCTTCGCCGCCGCGTGGCACGTTCCCGCGGGCTCTCCAACCGCTCAGTCAGGGCAATGGGTGCCGGGACCAGGTTCAGCTTTTTTCGAAGCCGTGCAAAAAGAACTCGGCAGCCTGCCCTTCATTGCCGAAGATTTGGGGCTTATCACCCCCGACGTCCACGCGCTGCGCGAGCAATTCCAAGTGCCCGGAACTCGGGTTCTCCAGTTCGCATTCGACGGTCGAGCCGACAATCCATATCTTCCCAACAACTTTGTCAGCAACACGGTCGCTTACACGGGCACTCACGACAATGCTCCAACCCGGGAATGGTACGAACAATTGCCCGAATACCAGCGACATAACTTCTGGAATTATCTGAAACGCGCGCCGGGCGCCAGTGAGGACGCCGCCCCATCCTTAGTGAATCTGGCCTGGTCTTCGATGGCAGCTTTGACGATTGCGCCGCTGCAGGATCTGCTGAACCTAGGAGCAGAGAGCCGGATGAACATCCCGGGCCGCGCAACCGGAAATTGGCGTTGGCGAAGTCCGGGCAACATGGCGTCGAACCCTTCATTTCGATGGTTGCGTGACCTGACGGAAATGTCCGGGCGCGTGGAACCAGAAGAGATCGACCAGCCGAAAATCGATCAGCCGACGACGAGATCGCGTTCCATTGCGCCAAGCACGACGATGAGAGAGGCAGTCTGATGGATACAGCGCAAGAATTACAGTCCGCACGCGACAGAGCTCGCCCGCTCGTCCATCGCGAACGAACGAAAGCCGCAACGTGGGAGCAAATCGAGGGTACTCCCTTACCGCTCGGCGCCACTTGGATGGAGGAGGAGCGGGCCTTCAACTTCGCCGTCCATGCTGAGCACGCTGACAGCGTGACGTTGTTGCTTTATGCCCCGCATGAACTCATAACTCCAGCCTTTGTCTACTCTTTCGACTTCTTACGCAACAAGTCCGGCCGTATCTGGCATTGCCGGATTCCAATCGCCGATATAAGCGAGTGCCGTTACTATGCCTACTCGGTGTCGGGAGAAGATTTACCTGACCTTCACAGCTTTGATCCGCAGAAGGTTCTGTTGGATCCTTATGCGAAAGCTGTTTTCTTTCCGCCCGAATTCGATCGCACGTTGGCCATGCGGGAAGGATCGAATGCGGGAAGGGCGCCGCTCGGGGTGCTCCCCGGCCAGACAGCGGAGTTTGACTGGGAGGAATCCCAGCCGCCGCGTCATGAGGCCGATGCGATCATTTACGAATTGCATGTGAGAGGTTTCACCCGGAATCCGAACTCGGGTGTAGATCCGTCTCGCGCAGGGACTTTTGCCGGAATGGTCGACAAGATCCCTTATCTGAAAGATCTCGGCGTGACTGTGGTCGAGTTGATGCCGATATTCCAGCGCGATCCTCAGGAAGGCGACTACTGGGGCTACATGCCTCTGAACTTTTTTTCTCCCCACGCGCAATACGCCAGTAATTGCGCCGACGAACAGTGCGTTGAATTCAAGAACATGGTGAAGGCATTTCATGAGTCAGGAATCGGCATCGTGCTCGATGTTGTCTACAACCACACCTGCGAGGGAGATCACCGAGGCCCGATTTACAGCTACAAAGGGCTGGGGAGCGTGAGCTATTACATGATGACCTCCGATCCGGCGAACCCGTATGCGAATTACTCGGGTACAGGAAACACTTTGAATTTTGGCAGGGGGCACGTCCGCAAGATGGTGATGGACAGCTTGCGTCATTGGAAAAAGGAAATGCACATTGACGGCTTCCGCTTCGATCTGGCCTCGGTGTTTAGCCGAAACGCTGATGGATCATTGAACTGGGGGCACGCTCCGATTTTCGCGGAAATCGCAGCCGACCCGGAGTTGGGCCCATTACGCCTGATCGCCGAGCCCTGGGACACGGGAGCGTACCAACTCGGACGAGGCTTTCCCGGCATTACCTGGCTCCAGTGGAATGGCAGATTCCGCGACGACGTGCGTCGGTTTGTGAAAGGGGACGCGGGGATGGTCCCCGATCTGATGCGGCGGATCTACGGGAGCGACGACTTTTTTCCCGACAACCGCGAGGACGCATATCACGCCTACCAGACCATCAACTACCTGACATCGCATGACGGTTTCACTCTGTACGATTTGGTGTCCTACAACGAAAAACACAATTGGGCCAACGGACAAAATAACCAGGACGGCATGAACGAGAACTATAGCTGGAACTGCGGACATGAAGGAGATCGCGGTGCTCCGGCCGAAGTGCTCGCGCTGCGCCGGAGGCAGGTAAAGAACTTCTTTTGCTTGCTGATGTTGTCGAATGGAACCCCGATGTTTCGAGCCGGAGATGAGTTCCTGAATACGCAATTCGGCAACAACAATCCCTACAACCAGGACAATGCGACGGGATGGCTCGATTGGTCCCAACTCGAGTCCAATCAGGATATTTTCCGCTTCTTCAAAAGCATGATCGCTTTCCGCAAAGGCCACCCTTCCCTTAGCCGCAGCCGCTTTTGGCGTGAAGATGTTGCCTGGTATGGAACTACCGCAGCTGCAGACTTGTCTCCGGATTCCCACAGCCTGGCGTTCTGCCTCCACGGCGCCTCTCAAAACGACCAGGACATCTACGTAATGATCAATGCCTACTGGGAAGACTTGGAGTTTCAGATCCAGGAAGGTAACGCAGCGGAGTGGACCAGAATCGTCGATACCGCCCTGCCAACCCCAAACGACTTCTCGAACTCCAGTGAACCTCTAACAACGTTGAGCTACCTCGTGGCGGCGAGATCCGTCGTGGTCTTCGTTCGGCTGAAATAGCGGGAACAGCTTGTTTCCAGGCATCGATCGTCGATCACTTGTAGATCTTCTCTGCAATGTTCCGAGAGTCATGGGCGGACGCCGCTATGGCAGCAACCCGCCAGGCATTTAGGTAAAGCTTTCGTGAAGTTTTTCCCGTATTGACCGCAAAACAACTGACTCTTCAAGATCTTTGCTTCAGTACAGACCTCCCGGAGCCTCACCCAGGAGGATCATCAGCAGAAACAGGGATGGAAGGTAAATGATCGAAGCCGAAAGAAGCTGTCGTGCCGAAGAATTGGATTTTCGCAGGACGAACTGCGCTCCGTAGTACAAAAACCCGGCGCATAGGAGCACAGCTGCAATGCAGTACGTGCCGCTCGCTTTGCCGGTCAATGCCGGTACCAAACTGACGGGCAGCAATAGCACGAGCGGCAACACGGCCTGCCAATTCACAACGCGTTCCCTCTCGTGCTTGTCATGCGGCAGCACCAGATACCCGGCACGAGCATAATCTTCCCGGTACATCCACGCGATCGACATAAAGTGCGGGAACTGCCAGAGGAACAGCACGCCGTAGAGTGTCCACGCGGCGAAGCTAAGCTTGCCAGATGCTGCAGCCCACCCAATCAGCGGCGGCATTGCACCCGGAATGGCTCCGACCAGAGTGCACAACGGTGACTTCCTTTTCAGCGGCGTGTAGAGGAACAAGTAAGACAGCAACGTGCCAAACGCGAGCAGGCTGGCAAGTGGGTTGATGGCACCGGCAAGATACACACTTCCGAGAACCGATAAACCGATACCGAACCATAAAACCGACGAAGGTTTGAGCCGGCCGGCAGCCAATGGGCGCCGGGCGGTCCGACGCATTTGCGCATCAAAGCGGCGCTCGATGTACTGATTCAGGGCTCCCGTGCCGCTGGCCACTAGTAAAGTCCCTAGCACTGTGTTCATCGATCGCAGCAATGGAAAATCGTGCCACGCTGAAGCGCGCCCCAGGTAGAAGCCGGCGAACGTGGTGACCGCGATCAGAAAATTCACTTCCGGCTTAGTAAGCGCCAAATAGTCAAGCCAGATTTTTGAATCCCAGAAGCGACTGCGTTTCGCGACTCGCAGATTAAATCCAGCGACAATGGGTTCGCTCGCCACTTTAGCGGGCCTCCAGGCTCTGTGAAACTGTGTCGGTAATTCCTGTTGCCGGTAAGTTTGGTGGCACCAACTCGAACCGAGAGAGACCTTGAGGCGACAGAAGACGCATGGTTAAGATCGTTCCAGCCACGAGGTAAACGATTGTGACCGAGGTCCACATCAATGCAGCGGCGCATTGCTGATCCACGAGAGGGGAAAACCCCAATAAATGTGATGAGGAGAAGTACATCGGGTAAGCCACGCGATCGGAAAAGGCCAGAAATCCCGAGAGAATGTCACACGGCAACGTAGCGAAAAAGAGGTACAGGATCATCGACAGGTCGTCTCGAGATGCGCCTGCCGCAGGTTGGACAACAGGCCACCAGAACAAAAGGCCCGTCAGGAGAAAAGATGAGTGCTCGAAAAGATGCCACGGGGCCGATTGCATTCCCAGCGCGAAGAATCTGGGAATGTGCCATCCCACCAAGGCGGCAGAGGCGGCGAGCAAAGCGAATTCGGGTTTTACAAGAACCTCCGCAAACCTCTTCGCCATCTGGGACTGGCACAATGGAAAAAGCAGACCATTTACAAATCGCCGCGGCAAACCGTACGATACCGGACCGGCCGGAGCGCCTAGCCAGATCAGCGGAGGAGCAAATGTCATAAGCAGCAAATGCTGCAGCATGTGGACGGTGAGCAACTCGTGGTCAAGTGCAGCGAGTGGGGATGCCACTGCAGACCAGATCAAAAACAGTCCAATCAGAAAACTGACCGCCCGCCAAATCAAACTACGTTTCACGACAGTGGAGCGAAGAGACAGCCATCCCCGCAAATAAACCAGCGCGGTGAAAACCAGGATCAGAGTGAGAAACGGTGATCGGGGCCACTCCAACGCGGCATGATGGAGATGTGGCATCGGACTATGCTCCTACGGTTTATCACCAGGTTGTTTCTCATCGCTGCGTGCCACATCGAGTGCAGCATCGCGCGCAGGAGCTTGCCCTTTCGGGTGCAGAGTCTCTAGGAACGCGACCAGCGCCGTTGTCTCTGCCGGACTCAAGTTCTTTCCGTAGGCGGGCATGTTGCCGCCTCCTTGAATGACCTGGCGAATGAGTTGATCGTGCGTGAGCCGTACCGCAACGGTATCGAGGGCGGGTCCTCTTTGTCCGCCGCTGTTTCCGAGCGAGTGACAGTTCCGACACTGCTTGACTTGGAATACAAGCGCGCCTTGGCGCTCGAGCGCGGTCGAGCCATGAATGTATTGATCGGGCACGGGATCACTGCTCCACGCGTTCATGTGCGGACTCCACGGCGTAAAACCGGCAAGATGTGTAAAAGTCCCGAGCGTGATCGCGATCAACAGGACGGTCAAAACCGCAATGGGGCGTCGCTTCCAGCTCTTTTCACCTTCGCCGGAAAGAAATGGAAGAAGCAGCAACCCGATAATCACCAATACCGGGCCAATCAGCAGGACCGGTGTTTCGAGCGAGGGCGGAAGCAGAGAGAGCAAGGCATAAAGCCACAAGAAAAAATAATCCGGCTTTGGGACAGTCTGGATGATCGTCGGATCGGGTCTGCCGGTCGGCCCAAATGGACCGAAGTACAGCGCGCAGGCTGCAACGGCCAGGATAATGAACGCCGCGAAGAACATGTCTTTCCAGACAGCATAAGGAACAAAAGGCGCCCCCTCCTGCCTCGTGAGAGCGTGATATTCAGCCTCGTAGGTTGCTCGCCGTACAATGCGTCCCGGCACCGGCCAGTCGTTAATGCCCAGCTTCAGCACCATCAATAGATGAAGGCACACGAAGCCGATCAGTAATCCGGGAATTAGAAACACATGCAGGGCGAAGAATCGCGATAGAGTCGCACCCGCAATGATCGGTCCTCCCAGCATCAACTTCACGATTTCCGCACCCAAGATAGGAACGCGGCTCGCGATGGAAGCCCCGATTCCCAATCCCCAATAAGCATCCTGATCGAAGCGCAACACCTGCCCGCTGAAGGCCATGCCCAATGTCATCAGCAACAGAAAGATGCCCACAATCCAGGTAAGTTCGCGCGGGAACTTGTACGCCCCAAAGAGAAATACCTGAACCATGTGAATCAGAACAATTGCGACCATGAAATTGGAACCCCAGCCATGCATGGCGCGAATGAACCAGCCAAGCGTCACAATTTGGTTCAGGGCTTGCAGACTGCTCCATGCTTCAGCCCCCGAGGGAACATAAACCAGCGCGAGCAGAATCCCGGTTACAATTTGCAGCACAAACACCGTCAATGCCGCGGTGCCAAACACATACCACCAGCTGGCCGCATTTCGCGGTACGCGATGTTCGGCCATTTCTCGAACTGGCGCCGCAAGCTGCAAGCGATGATCGAACCAGGCTCCAATCTTTTGAATCATGATGCGCATGGCGGTCTCTCTCCCGTGAGCTCGGCGATGGGTGCCCCCGGCGTGGGCAGTTCGCCAGCGTGGATGGTGATCAGGCCATTCTCAATTTTGTAGGGATATTCAAACAGACCGCGTTCCGGCGGACCGGAAGCACGCGAGCCATCCTGGTAGTACACTCCGCCATGACACGGACACATGAAGAGACCGGATTGCGGAAACCAGCGGACCGGGCAGCCCAGGTGCGCACAGTTGACGGCGAAGACCTGGAATTGTTCTCCCGCGACGTGCCGTACCCAGCAGGCCGTGTCCGCTGTCTTGCCATCGGTTGGCATGACAGAAGGGTTCTGAAAGGTAGCCAGCCGCGTTTCGCCTTCGGGAAACTGACTGACCTTTCCCAATGACACCCAGGAGAGATACCCGTTCGCGCGGCCGCGAGTGATCGAAGAGAGAAGAAATCCCACCATCGGTACAGCCACGACGGTCGCAGCCAAGGCGTTGAACAAGATTCCCAACTTCATGAAGAAGCCGCGCCTGGAAATCGTGGAGTCAGTCGTCGCATCCGTCGGCGGGACAAGTGCAGGTTTGGTGGCCATGGTTCGAACTCCTAACGTTGCGCGTTACTCGCGGTGGAATACGGCTGGCCAGGAGTCTGGACCCGGCGCGACGCCAGCCATGCAACTACGTCAGTAATTTCCTGGTCTGACATTGGTTTCCCAGGAGCGTTTCCGCGCCAGTCAGGCGCTCCCAACTCCGGTCGGCCGGCAATCACAATCGTGCGCAGCTCTTGATCGCTCAGCAGCGCGAGAAATGAATCATTCGTGATGGCGCTGCCTTTTGGCCCACCCTGACCCTCTGGACCATGGCATGATGAACAATAGATTCGGTAGGCACCTTCACCGCGCTGAACGTCTCCCGGCGACTGCGCCGCGTAAGAGGGCGGATTTGCTCCGTCCAGAATTCCTGGCCGGCTCCAACGCGACCGAATTCCGCTGGTGATCAAATCGATCTGTTTTTCGGCGAGCATTCCTCCCGCACTTTGAGCAAAGGCCGACATCGAAGTTCCATGTACGCCGTTGGCGATGACTTTGCGCATGGAGGGCGCGTCAACGATGGCCAGATAAACCGGATCGGCAAGTGCAATTGCCGCTCCCCCTCGACCCTCCGAGCCGTGACAAGCAGCGCAGTTTTCTCCGTAGAGGGTCTTGAAGTCGCTGATCTCATTCGGAGCTGGGTCTTCCGAATCCTTGGTCGGTCGGCCCGGCGGAGAACTGCAGGCAGAAAGCAGCATGATGGTGAGTACCGCAAACGTGCACAGATATCGCAGTGAGTTCACGGGCGTTCTTCTCCGTGTGGCGGGATCATTCCTGGAGCTTCCACTCCGGCGCGAATGGCGAAAGACAGGTTCTCTCGCGTCAGCATGCGCGAATGACGCACCACCACCAGTCCCGCCACGATTCCGAAGCCTACCTGCGAAGCGATGAACCACGGCCAATCAATGTGGCTGGCCAGCAATGGATTCAGCAAGCCGAGAATCGTGTAAATCAATGCCGACCAGAGCGCAGGAGCGATGAGCCCTCCAAGGACAATCGGCCTGCGCGGAAACATGGGAAGCATCGCGCCATAAAGCACTCCCACCAGCGTTGACACAAGAGCGTGAAGACCCACGGCAATTGCGAAGCTGTCCGCATGAAACGAATAGAGCTGGGCGGGTCCGAGTTTCAGCGATTCGGCGTAGACGGCAGCGGCAAGCAGATTGATCGGATACCAGATGCTTTTGGCTTTCAACACGCCGTACGTACAGGCGAGCGCCGCCATCGCTACGCCTCCAGCAAGTCCACCCTTTACCCCCGCTGAAATTGGATAAGTGTGAACCGGGAGCCAGGCGCGCTGGTATTGCGGAACGGAAACGCGTTCAACTACGCGCCGTTCCGTCGTGATGCGAATCTCTTCGGGAACTACAGGCACAGTCTCTTCCTTCTCGTGCGGGAAGACTTCGCGAAACCAGCCGATCGATCCTGCGAGAGTAAGCACAGCACCAAGCAAACTTACAGAAATGCTGGTGACGAGGCCGGCAGACAAGAGGGAGCATCCGAAGGCCAGGACGAAGGGCCAAGCTGTCGACGCAGGCATTTCGATCCGGCGGGGAGTCTGGCGCTCTTCGTTCAATTGCTCGTTTGTGAGCAGCGTTCCCATTTTGTTTTCCTCAACGTCCCACAACGTAAACCACGCTAAAGACGACGACCCAGACCGCATCCACAAAATGCCAGTACATGGAAAGCACTTCTACACGGCGGGAGTGCTCCGTGCCCAGCTGGCCGGCAAACGCGAAGATCGCCACAATGACGAGCATGATCATTCCTGCGGTGACGTGAAATGCGTGCAGGCCGACCAGTGAGTAATAGGTTGTCCCGAAGAGATTGGTGGAGATCGTCAGGCCGCGCTCATAGATCAGGCGGTGCCACTCCCGTCCGGTGCCAAAGAGAAAGAGCCCACCGAGAACAATCGTCAGCGACCACAACGCAAGGAAGACGGGACGATGATTGCGTTCAAGAGATTTGCCAGCGAAATGGATTGTGATGCTGCTCGATAATAAGCAGATCGTGAAAAAAAACGGCGTCTCCAGCACTTCTCGGGGGGTCGGCCCGGTGAGACTCTTGCCCAAATAGAACAGGTAGGCAACCACAAAGATGGTGAAGATCGCGGACTCGGCGATGATCAGGCAAGCCATCGCGACCTTGCCGCGATATGGTAGATCCCACGGCCGCTCGATCCCGTTAAATGATACTGCCGCTGCGCTCATCGGTTTCTGCCCTCACTCATATTGGCTATCCGGATCTTCCGGATGTTTCAGGTCCCACAGCGGGCGCCGGCTCGCTACAACCGGTAGGGTGGCAAAATTGTAGGTGGGCGGTGGGGAGTTCGTAGACCATTCCAGCGTCCAGGCATCCCAAGGATCGTTCCCCGCTTCGGTCCCTTTGAAATAAGAAGTGATGAGGTTAGCGACGAACACGAGAATCGCGATTGCCTGAATGAAAGCACCTATGCTGACGATCAGATTCAAGGTGTCCCAACCGCGCCCTGGCTCGTAGGTGTAGATGCGGCGCGGCATGCCCAACAATCCCGGAATGTGCATCACGTCGAACGTCATGTGGAAACCGATGAAGAACAGCCAGAAATGCCATTTGCCCAGACGCTCGTTCAGCATCCGGCCAGTCATCTTCGGATACCAGTAATAGAACGCTCCAAACAGAGCAAACAGAATTCCACCCACGATGACATAGTGAAAGTGCGCGACCACAAAATACGACAAGCTCAACTGCCAATCAAAGGGCACACAGGCCAACATGATTCCGGTCAAACCGGAAATGAGGAACTGGAACAGAAATGCGATGCTGAACAGCATCGGAGTTTTGAACTGAATCCGGCCGCCCCACATCGTACCGATCCAGTTGAAGATCTTGATCCCGGTAGGAACACCGACAGCCATTGTGGTGATGGCGAAGAAACTATTGGCATACGAGTTCATGCCCACGGTGAACATGTGGTGCGCCCACACGCTCAAGCTCACAAACCCGATACAAACCGTGGCCGCTACCATCACCGGATATCCAAAAATTGGTTTGCGCGAAAAGACCGGAATGATTTCCGACATGAAGGCAAAACACGGAATGATCAGCACGTACACTTCGGGGTGGCCAAATATCCAAAAAAAATGCATCCAGAGCACAGCTGAGCCACCAGCCTGCGTGTCGAAAAAATGCCCTCCGAGATACCGGTCGATCAGCAACATGATCTGCGCAGCCGAGAGCGGGGTAATAACAATCAGGACCATTCCGGCCATCACCAGATATAGCCACGCTAGAAGCGGCATGCGACCAAGCTTCATGCCGGGGCAACGCAGGCAGAGAATCGTCGCGATGATGTTGATCGCGGTTCCAATGCTTCCAAATCCGGAAACCAGGAGCGAGAGGGTCCAGTAATCAGAGCTGTGACCCGGCGAGAACGCCCGCGCTCCCAGCGGCGCATACGCCCACCAGCCGACGTCTGGCGCGTTTCCCGCGCCGTACAGGCCGCTTCCTCCAACAAAACTGAAATACAGCAGGACGCCGCCAAATGCCGACAGCCAGAAACTGAAAGCATTCAGCCGCGGAAATGCCATATCGCGCGCACCAATCATCAATGGGACAAGGTAGTTGGCAAACCCAAACAGAATCGGCATGGCCACAAAAAAAATCATGGTTGTGCCATGCATAGTGAACATGCGGTTGAAGACTTGCGGAGAGACGAAATGGTTGTGCGAGTGCATCAACTGGATGCGAATGATTAGCACCTCAACGCCGCCCAAAACCAGAAAGACCAGCGCGTACACGATGTAGAGAATCCCGAGCCGCTTGTGATCGACGGTGGTGACCCACCCGTGCAGGGTATCGACCCAGGGCTTCTCTTCAACCTGCACGCCAGGAATTGTGATCGCGTTCAATGACATGGCTATTTTTCGTTTCTCTCCGGACTTCCTTAACGAAGCGTTTCGAGATAACCCACCAATGTGTCCAGGTCCGAATCGTTTAAGTTCATTGCTGGCATGAGTGAACCGCGCTTGATCGCATCCGGGTTTTGGATCCAGAGGCGAAGATTTTCGGGCGTATTCTGTGCCGCGCCGGCGGCAAGCGTGCTGCGGCTCATCAGATGCGTCAAATCTGGACCAAAGCGGCCGTCTGCAACTGTGCCGCTGATGGAGTGACAGTTAATGCAGGCGGTGGTTTCGAACACTCGCCTGCCGGCAGCAACTCTTTCGTCTGCAACTGCAGGCTGTTGCTGCTCACGCACCCACTGTGCAAAGTCTTCAGGGCTATCAACCGACACACGCAGGAGCATCTTGGCGTGCTGGGTTCCGCAATACTGCGCGCACTGACCGACGAAGATTCCCGTGCGCTCGGGATCCATCCACATGCGGTTGGGATGATTCGGAATGAGGTCTGTCTTGCCAGCCAACTCCGGAATCCAGAAGCTGTGGTCGGTATCTGCCGAAAGTAATTGCAGAAACGTCGGCGTAGGATGGGCCGGATTGCTCACCGGAATGTGCAACTCGTTGGCTGTGACGATGCCGAGTTGTGGATAGCGGTATTCCCACCAGAACTGATGGCCGATCACGGTAACTTCTACCGCACTGGCCGGCATCTGAGCATCTTGCAGAGCATGGATCACCCGTGCTGTCGCCAAAAACAGTACGACCACAATCAAGATTGGGATAATCGTCCAGGCAAGTTCGATCTGTGTGCTTCCGTACACCTGGGCCGGCTCGCTGTTTGCGTTCACTGATCTGGCACGGAATTTTGCGATTGAATAGAGCAGCAAGGTGGAGACAACAGCGAATATGATTCCAGTGATAGTCAGCACAAAAAGCGACAGGTGAAGGATCGACCTGGCCGGCGTGGATTCAGGGGCAAAGATGTTCGTCCCGCTCGCTGAAGAAGGGTCCGCTGTGGCAGCCGTGGTCACGCAGCAGAACAGGAGTACGACTGATCGGGACACAGTCCTGACGATTCTGGTTTTCACGTGTCGCACTTTCCTTCTTCTCTTCCGCACCGAATCCGCCACAGCATCGAATATCGAGAAGCGATTAGTTCAATCCACGCCGAGTCGTTGCACTCGACGGGCCAAGCTCGACGCTGGTTTGAGATGGTTGCAGTTATCACAAAAGGAGCCCAAGTCAGAAATGGCAGCTCGAGGATGGCAGCCATCCGACACTTTCGTCACAGAACTTACATGGCGTTCATAATCTGCGCGTCACCCGGAGCGCGGAGCTGGGCTTGGGGTGTAGAGGTGAAAAACATCCTTATACGGCTCGACGGGATAGCCCTTTTCTTTCCAAGCCGCCAATCCGCCCTTGAGTAGCTTGACCCTGTAGAGATGAAGTTTCAATGCGCGGCGCAAAACCATCCGGCTGGTCTTATCGCCTGGACAAGTGCAGTAAACAACTACATCCTTTGTTTGCGGAATCAATGATGGCTTTTCAATTACTTCTTTGGGAGCAATCCTCTGTGCGCCGGGGATGATCTCGGGATAGGCTAGAAGGTCAAGGGGCTGGCGAACATCGAACAGAAGCACCTCTTGATTTGGGGCCAGCAGCTCACGGAGCTGCTCTGCCGTAACACTGTGCTGCTCCATCTCAAGCTGGTCCCGTCGGTTCTTCCGGCGCAGGATAACCAGCACAGACAGGGCTGCGAGAGCCACGACAATCACGCCCAGCGTCAGATGCATTGCGGTGCTCCTTGATCCCCGTTAAATCAGACTCCGGTGGGCGACTGAAGGATTCACGAATCTTGCTGTGCTCGACGGAGCTGATCCAGAAATCTTCGCTACCGCGTGCCTGCCTTCACTTATCGCCGAGATGCACCGGTTTGTAGCACCGGGGTGCCACAAATCGCGACCACCGGCAATCCTCTGCTCCCTTCCCTGTTCCACACTGCATTTGTGGGCCCTACGGTCGTATCGAAGGAAGGGATTCGAGTTTGTGACCAGTTCCGACTCGTAACAGGCCGGATTTGATCCCCAAACGGCTCCCTCGCCGGAGTCGGCCCCGCGAAGGTTGGCTCGTAGGACCGGTCCGGCAACTGACATCTGTCAGTGTTCTGACACTTTTGTCAGAAGGCGTGCGCTCGGATTGCGGGTTTCAGGCCTGACTGCTGCCGCCGGTCTCGCCAACGGGTTAGTTCAGGACTGTCAGGACTGTCAGGACTTCTATCGCCGCGGAGATGAGAGCAATCGTCGAGTTTATTTCTGAGCAAGTTAAGGCGTTCTACCTGCGAGCGAAGAGTGGTTCGTAATTTGCAGTGTGGCCACCGAATCCAACTTTCGGTGATTTCTATGGCTACGGCAGCAAGATTTCGTATAGATGTCACGATAAACGACCTTTTGATGAGTTCTCCCGAACAGCCCACCCCAGCGGCAGTAAAGGGCCTGACACTTCCAGATCCCGTGTTTCCTCAATATCCAGAGCGGCTAAGTGATCCAGGTCCCATGGCTGCGCCCGAGAAGCGCAAATGGGGCACGAAGGACATTTACCGCACCGCCCGTGGCTGGCTATTTCCGTACGTCCGCTCGCGAGTGATGCGCGGGAACTTTCACCCTATCACGGCATATTTGTTTCTCGAATACAAGTGCAATCTCGATTGCTGGTACTGCTGGTCGTACAACAACAAGGTCAAAGGCATGACGGAAGACGTGGCGCGCCGTTCGATTGACTGGCTTCACGACAATGGTTGTCGCGTACTCGCACTCATGGGGGGCGAGCCTCTGCTGCGGCCGGACTTCGTGCACAAAGTCGTTTACTATGCGGCGAAAAAGGGATTTTGGGTCTACATCGCGACCAATGGGCGCCTGCTGAAACCTGACTTCGCCGATCGATTGGGCGATGCGGGAGTCTCGGTATTCAACTTCGCCCTCGATTCCTGGAATCTGAAGCAAAGCTTGCCGAAAGCGTTTGTCCCGGCACAGAAGAACCTGGAGCACATCCTCCGCAAGCAATACGTCTACGGCTATCTCGTCTTCTTCAACATCAATATCTGCCGCAACAACATGGAAGACGTGAGAAAGCTCACCGACTACGCCCACGACCACCGCATCGCTACGGACTATCACATCAACGAGACTCCCATGCTTGAACAGGACGACCATTTCAAGCACCTGTACGACAACCCAACGTACATCCGGCCGGAAGATTGGCGGGAGATAGATCATCTGGTGGACTGGCTCATCGACCGAAACAAAGCGGGATACCAAATGGTGAATTCCGTGCAACGCTTGCAGGAGATCAAGGCCTTCGTGCGCATGTCTTCAGGTGTTGACCTGGAGCAATACGGCTGGAACGGCGACGGCACGAACGGAAACAGACAACTCCAGGAACTCTTGGCTTCGAT
>JASHQK010000330.1 GCA_030039195.1 Candidatus Sulfotelmatobacter sp. | reverse complement strand
TAGATCATCGGCGCCTTTTCCATGTACTTGACGCCGTCGAGACGGGCTGTGACCCAGTCGCCCGAAGCCAGCATGTTGCGGGCAATCTGCGCCTGCACAGCGTCCACATCGTCCATGAGAGATGGCGGCGACACAATGCCGCCCAAGTAGACGGTGGCCGCAATCAGCAGAACGCCTAGGTATAGATGCCAGTTTTTTGCGCGATCAAGGGTTCCGTTGATTCGATTTCGATCGGACTGATCAACGGGACTGAGGTCGAGCCTATTCGCCATTTTTTCATCCAGAGAAACAGGATCATCAACCCCCACAAGTGGTATCCGACATTGGCTCGCCGTTGGAGGTGGCGATCCAGCAGGGTTGCGATCGCGCTGTGCCGAAACAGCCCAGCATGCTCCGATGCGCCGGATTGCAACGTCTCGGTCAGCAGGGAGCGGAACGGACCGCGCAGCCATTCATGCGCCGGTATATCGAATCCAACTTTGCCGCGACGAAGCACTGGGGCCGGAAGTTTGTCTTTCATCAATTCTTTCAGCAGAACTTTTTGCCGGCTGCCATTCAGCTTGAAGTTCGAGGGAATGGTTGCCGCGAATTCCACGATGCGATGATCGAGAAATGGTGGCCGCACCTCCAGCGAATGCGCCATGCTGATGCGATCCGCTTTGTTCAAAATGTCGTCAGGAAGGAAATAGCGCTGATCAAACCACAGATGCCGCGAGAGTGGATCGTCGGTTGGGAGCTGGCGGCAGTGCCAGAGAATTTTGTCGAGAGCATGCGGCAAGTCGGCAGTGACCAGTTTCCGTTTCTGACGGTCGGAGAAAGTTCCATTCCAGAAGACGTGGGCACGTGCCGGATCTAAAGTCGCGCCTTCGAGAAATCGTTTGACCTTGTATTCGAAACTGATCTTCTCGTCGGAAACCGGCCAATGATCGAACACCGCCAGCGCCGTTCGCAGCAGGTTCTTCGGGATAAGGCGCATCCGCCGCGCAATTTCGTTGGCGCGATGCGTCAGGTATCCAGCGAACAGTTCGTCGGCGCCTTCGCCGCTCAAACTCACGGTTGTATTTTCCCGGCTGAGTTTGCTCAGGAACCACACTGGGAGCGCGCCGGCGTCGGCGCTGGGCTCATCGGAGAAGTAGGCAAATTCTTCGACCGCTCCGACCAGATCGACGTCAGGATTCAGATCCATCTGCTGATGGTCGGTTCCGTAGCGCTCGACGATCTGCTGGATGTAACTGGTTTCGTCGAAACTGCGGCCGTGGAAGGAAATCGAAAATGTTTTCAGGCGCGAGCGCGACTCAGTCGCCGCGTAATGCAGAATGGTTGAGGAATCGATGCCACCGCTGAGCCACATACCGAGCGGCACGTCGGAAATCAAGTGCTCGCGGATGGATTGACGCAACAGCGAATCCAGCGTCTCGCACGCTTCTCGCATCGACCACTCGCGCGGCGTTGGGACTGGCAGGGTCCAGTATGCTTCCGAACGCGTCGCGCCATCCTGCCACTCGAACCACATTCCGGGCGCGAGCTTCTCGATTCCCTCCACCAGCGTCCAGGGGCTGGGGACATAGTTCAGCGCGAGATAACAATCGAGGCCGCTGAGGCTGAGCTGACGGTCGATTTCCGGATGAACGAAGATCGCTTTCAGTTCGGATCCGAAGTAAAGATCCTGCCCGCGGCGGGCGATATAAAGCGGCTTGATGCCCATGCGATCGCGCGCCAAAACGAGGCGGCGCGTGGGAGTGGTCCACAATGCAATCGCGAACATGCCGCGCAGGCGGGTGAAACAATCCGTATCCCACTGGCGGAACGCGTGCAGAACCGTTTCAGTATCGCAGTGCGTGCGGAATTTGTGACCGAGCTTTTCTAATTCCGCGCGTAGTTCCTGATGGTTGTAGATTTCGCCGTTGAAGGCAATGACGGTGTCGCCGTCATCGCTGATGATGGGCTGATCGCCAGATTCGATGTCAATGATCTTCAGGCGCGCGGCGCCGAGCGAGATGATCGAGGATTCGAAGACGCCCTGCTGGTCCGGTCCGCGGTGGATGAGCGTAGACGCAGCGCTGCGGATTCGTTCGGAATCAGGAACCCAATTGCGGTGGGTAAAACCCACAATTCCGCACAAGTTATTCCACCTCCACCTTTCAGCCCGGCCTGCCGGGCTGCCTTATGACCGGTATTGAAGATGCAGAAGAGCCGGTGGGCTCGACTGTGATCTCAGCTGCGACCCACCAACACCAGGATAACCCCTACGGTTACCAATAAGATGCCGGTCCAACGTTCGCGTGTCACCCTCTCTCGCAGGAAAATTTTCCCGCCCAACGCGCCCGCCGCATAGCTCATCGATGTTACGGGCACGACCATGCTCACATTCGCAAATGAAAGTACCCACAGCAAAGAAAAAAATGCTGTAGCCTCAAGCGAAAAACCCACCCAAATCCATTTGACCCGAATGACTTGAAGAATAACATAGAGCAGGTTCCGGGGACTAAAGTTTCTGACTTCCCCAATCGTCTTCATTGCTCGGGAAATACATAACTCCCCCATCGTCCCCGCGCCAACGACAAAAAAGAGGAGGAGGATTTCACGCAGCATTCGGCCCGCCCGTCGTGCGCGGAGGAGTCCAGGAAACAATCAACACCCCCAGGCAGATGATCAGCACTCCCAGCCAGCGCACGGGCGAAATAACTTCCCGCAGCAGGAAGTGACTTAGCAACGCCACCATGCCATAGGAAATCGACGTGCTCGGCTGCACAAACGTGTAGTCCGCCCACGACAGCACCAGCATGTACGTCAGAAAGAACGTGATAAGGAACGTGATGCCCATCCAGATCGCAGTCGTGCTGAAAATCGTGACCAGCGTATGAAAAATCTGTGCGGGGCTGTGCACTGATACTTCTCCGACCCGCTTCATGCCCTTGCCTAACATCACATTGCCCAATGGACCGAAGAGGATCATCAGCAGGATTGCAAAATAGGTTTTGACGCGCAGGTGTGGTTTCATGCGATGGCGAACGGCCCGAACTCTGCTGCGGAATTCCTGAGGGAGAGAGATAGGAAACCCGGCTGCAACCTCCGGAAGCTCTGAATTTTCTCCTCGTATAAGTAGCTTCCCTGATTTTACTAGATTCTGAGCGGTAAGCCGTTGACGCAGCAGGTTACTCGCCCGACTCAGTTGCTTCCAACTTAGTCTTGCCCTCCGGTGTCTAACCGCAGTGGTTGCCCGGTTCCCACGGTCCACCCCACACAGCCTCGACGCTTCCGATAACGGCGTTTCCGGGTAACTGCCGTCTAGCTGACGACTCGCGGTTTTGAGCGATCACGATTCTTCAGCCATCGGTCGCACGATTCGGCGTATATTTGGCCGGTCCGAGGAGGGCTATTTGACACGCGATTCTGATTCGACCCGCATCTCGGCCGACGGTTCGAACGTGACAACCGGGCCGGATTCTACAAACGCCAAACGATCGCTTCGTAGCTGGTTCGTCGGCCCGAACGGAATTCGCGCGGGCTGGCGCCTGCTGATGTTCCTGGCGTTCTTCATTGTAATCATCGGGGCCTTCCTCTTCGCCATTCATCACATTCCGGCGTTGCATGCCTGGCGTAGCGCACGACCCGAAAATGAGCTCTCCGCCGGATGGGTAATGTTTGCCGACGGGTTTGAATTTGCTGCCGTGTTCGTGGCGGCATTCCTGATGTCGCGGATCGAAAAGCGTACTTTCGCCGACTATTACCTGCCTCTTAACCAGGCTTTCGGAATGCGCTTTTGGCAGGGTGTTGCATACGGCCTCGCGATGGTATCGCTGTTGATGGCCGCGATCGCAGCGTTTCGGGGCTTCTCAATCGGAGGGTTGGCGCTAACCGGTGGTGCGGCTCTGAAATTCGGCGCCCTCTACGCAATCGGATTCATCTTGAGCGGCCTGTTTGAGGAAGTTTCGTTTCGCGGCTACATGCAAGCGACGCTTGGTTCCGGAATCGGATTCTGGCCTGCGGCCATCCTTCTTTCGATTCTTTTTGGAGCAGTACACACCCACAATCTGGGGGAAACGTGGTACGGCGCGCTCGGGACCGGTTTTTTCGGTTTGCTGGCGGCTTTCGCCCTGCGCCGCACGGGTAACATCTGGTTCCCTATCGGTCTGCATGCGGCGTTTGGTTGGGCCGAAACCTATCTTTTTTCGGTTCCCGACAGCGGATTTGTAGCGCAAGGACAGTTATTGAATACGTCGCTCCACGGCCCAAACTGGATTACCGGCGGCACCGTAGGTCCCGAGGGGAGCGTATTTTGTCTCCTAGTTTTCGCGCTCGGGGCGGTGGGAATCCATTTTCTGTTTCCCGCGAAGGCTGCGCGAGCATAACCTCAACTCCCGATAGACCGGCCATCCAGAAAAATTTATTCCGGGCCAGAAGTGCGGTTCTGGGAAGTTGCTCCATTCGCTGCAGACCGTCGATTGCACCGAACCACCGGCAACCCACGACCACGACGTATCCTTAGGGAGGTTTTGTTACAGGCTCTTATCGCATGCCTTCGTTGCGCGCGCGGCTCGCCAGACGTTCCAGAGCGTTTCGCGCGGGAGCAAATCCCGCAGCCAGATCGAGCGCTGCCTGATATTGGGCGATGGCTTTTTCCTGGTGCCCCTGCTGCTCCAGCAACGTCCCCAGCAGGTAATGCGCCTTGAAGACCGGGGCGTCTTCTGAAGGATTGGTCGAAGACAAATAGCGCTCTAGAAGATTTTGCGCGCCCGGCAGGTTGCGGTTCGATTCGATCAGCATCTCTGCGGCGCGGATAAGCACATCCGGACGATTCAAACTCTGATCGGTGGCGCGATCGATCGCGTGCTGCATCTCTTTCAGACGTCCCATGTTCCGGTACAAGCGCGCGAGTGCCAGCCAAGGTCCCGCGGCTGCGGGATTGTCCTGAATGGCTTGCTTGATCTCGGTTTCCGCGGTGCCAAAATCTTTTTTCTTTTCCGCGATTCGCGCGCGCAGCAAATCTGCCTGCGCCGGCTCGAGCTTCTGGATTTCGTCGGCTTGCGCGGCGGCTTTGTCCTGTCCCCCGCCCACCACCCATGGAGCTTCCAGATAAAAATCCGCCAGATCGTCACGAGCGTCTACGCTTTTGGGATTCAAGCGGACGGCAGTTTCAAACTCGCCGCGCACCAGCCCTGCCACGTGCGCCGCAGACAACGCGTTGACGTGCTCGGCTTTCTGGCCATAACTTCGTCCAAGCCAGAGATGATACTGACTGTTTCCCGGATCAAGCTTCACCGCGCGCTCGCACGCGGAAACAGCCGGGCCCCATTGATCGGCCATCAGGTAAGCCCGGCAGAGCAGGTTGTAGGCTTCGGAGTTATTCGGTTCACTGCGAACCTGCTCTTTCAGCGCGCCCACCGCCAGATCGACATGGCCTTGCTCGATGAGTTTGTGCGCTCCCATCACATCACTGGCACAGACGGGCACGACTGCCATCAGGATGAAAAACAAAATTCGCGAATGCACAACGCCTTCCTACTTACTTTTCCTGTGTACTTCAGATGCTATCGGCTGTGATGCCCGAACTGCAACTTGAGGGACATGTCATTCCCGATTCCTCGGCGGGCCCGAGGCAGCTCCAGATTGCGATGTGTGACAGCTAAAAACCTCGCCAACAGCAGTTTCATTAGGATTCGATCCGCGGCAATCGTCGAATGCCTGGTGACGTTTGCGGCAAACCAGCGTTAATAGTCGTACAATCGTGTGTTTTGAATGTCCCACTCATCTTTTTGATTCCGGGCCGACGGAGTGGTTGCGAATATATTTCCGCGGCCCGCGTGCAAGGAGGGTCTAATGCGGTCGCGTTTCATTTCTGCGGTTTTCCTCTTCGGTAGTATTGCAAGCCTTGCCTTTGCCCAGAACCTGCCGGAAGGCCGGCTGATGCGGTTCCCCGACGTCTCGAAAGAGAAGATCGTCTTCAGTTACGGCGGCGATATCTGGGAGGTTGCGCGCGAAGGCGGAACGGCCCAGCGCATCACCACCGCGCCGGGGCAGGAATTATTTGCGAAGTTCTCTCCGGATGGGAAGTGGATCGCATTCACCGGCCAGTACGACGGCAACTACAACGTGTACGTTATGTCGGCAGACGGCGGTGAGCCGAAGCAGCTGACCTTCGTTCAGGGCGGCGGATATCTCAGCGAGCGCATGGGCATTCACAACGAAGTCATCACCTGGACGCCCGACAGCCAGCGCATCGTCTTCCTGACGCGCCGCGACACGTACAACGACTGGTTCGGCCGGCTCTACAGCATCAGCATCAACGGTGGATTGCCCGAGGCGCTGCCGCTCGACAAGGGCGGACTCACCTCCTATTCGCCCGATGGCAACAGCATCGCCTACAACCGCATCTTCCGCAATTTCCGCACCTGGAAGCGCTATACCGGCGGCATGGCGCAAGACATCTGGATTTACGATCTCAAGAATAATCACATCGAGCAGATGCCGCACACGGAATGGACCGACACCTTTCCCATGTGGCATGGCGACACCATTTATTTCGATTCCGACCGCGGACCCGAGCACCGGTTCAATCTGTACAGCTATAGCCTCACCTCGCACCAAATCAAACAGCTCACGCACTTCACCGAGTTCGATGTGAGCTGGCCCAGCCTCGGTCCGGATGCAATTGTTTTCGAGAATGGCGGATATCTTTATCTATTCGATCTGGCCACGCAGAAGGAACACAAGCTCACGATTTATCTTCCCGGGGATCGCGATCTCGCCCGCAAGCACTGGGCCAAGGTCAGCAATCTGATTACCGATTTCGACATCGCGCCCGATGGCAAGCGCGCTGTATTTACCGCGCGCGGTGACGTCTTCACCGTTCCGGCCAAGGAAGGCAGCATTCGCAATCTCACGCAAACGCCCGGCATCCGCGAGCAATACGTGGCCTGGTCGCCTAACGGAAAATGGATCGCTTACATCTCTGACCGCACCGGCGAGGAAGAGCTCTACATCGCTCCGCAGGATGGTTCGGGTCCGGAACAGAGAATCACCTTCGACGGCAAGGTGTATCGGCTGCCGCCATTATGGTCTCCCGACAGCAAGAAGCTGGTGTTCGCCGATAAAGACGTCCGCCTGTGGTACGTCGATATCAACGAAAAAAAACCAATTGAGATCGATCAGGGACACTTCTTCGACATCACCGATTACAACTGGGCGCCCGACAGCAACTGGGTCGCCTATTCCAAACAGGGATTGAATCGCAATGGCGTGATTTACCTGTACAGCCTGGCCGACAAGAAAATCACCGCCGTTACCGACGATTCCAGCAACAGTACGGGTCCGTATTTCGATCCGGAAGGGAAGTACCTCTACTTCCTTTCCAATCGCGACTTCAACGAAGTCCTCGGTGTCTATGACTTCGAGTTTTCCAATCCGCTCGCTGGCCGCGTCTACATCACAACCCTGCGCGCGGATGAGCCCTCGCCATTTCCGGTGCTGAGCGATGAAGTAACCATCACGCCCACGCCGGATGTGCTGCTGACTCCCACGCCGGAGCAGCCAAAGCCGCAGCAGAACCCGTCTGAAAGCGCGAAAAAACAGAAAACTCCACCAACTGCCCAACCGCCGACAACGGCGCAGCCAACGACCGAAGCGGAGAAAGAGCTCAAGCCCGGGCAACGGCCTCCGCTCAAGAACTTCCGCATCGACACTGACGGAATTCAGAACCGTACCGTCGCACTGTCGATTCCTGCGGGCAACCTGCAAAACCTGACCGCGGCTAAAGGCGTGATTTTCTATGTGTCCATGCCGATTCAAGGGCTGTCCGGACCTTTGCCTGGCAGTACTGCCATTCATGCCTACGATTTGAAAGATCGCAAAGATCACATCTTCCTGGACGGAGCCGATGAATATGCGCTCTCCTTCGACGGCAACAAGATTCTGTATGGCACGCCGAAAGAAGGTGGCGGCGAACCCGGAATGCCTCCCGAGCACAGTTTCGGCATCGTCGACGCGAAAGTTCCCGAGGGCGAAGCCGCCTCAGGAAGCGATGAGCACAAACCCATCGCTCATGCCGGCGACGGCGCTTTGAACCTCGCCAGCATGCAGATGGAAGTCGATCCTCCGGCCGAGTGGAAAGAGGTCTTCAACGAAGTCTGGCGGCAGGAGCGCGACTTCTTCTTCGAGCCCTCGATGAATGGCGTCAATTGGCAGGCCGAGCACGACAAATACGCCCAGCTGCTGCCTTACGTCGCCGACCGCCTGAGTCTGACCTACATTATGGGCGACATGATCGGCGAACTCTCCAACTCACACACTTATGTCGGCGGAGGCGATTCTCCGCATCTCGACAAAGTCAACGTAGGATTGCTGGGGGCTGATTTCGCGCCCGATCCCGCCAGCGGCATGTATCGTATCTCGAAGATCTATCCCGGCGAGAACTGGAACAGCAGCCTGCGATCGCCTCTCACCGAACCGGGCGTGGTGGTGAAAGAGGGCGACTATCTGCTGGCGGTCAACGGCCATCCGCTGCGCGTTCCCCAGAATCCGTACGAGTTATTCGTCAATACGGTGAACCAGGCGACCACTCTTTCCATCAATAGCAAGCCGACTGAACAAGGCGCGCATAACGTCATCGTGCGCCCGATCCCCGACGAATTCAGCTTGCACGAACTCAACTGGATCGAGACCAACCGCCGCAAAGTCGACCAGGCCAGCGGCGGGAAGATCGGTTACGTCTACCTGCCCGACATGGGAGCGGCTGGGCTGAATGAATTCGTAAAGCAATATTTCCCGCAGGTTCGCAAACAAGGCATGATCTTCGACGTTCGCTATAACGGCGGCGGATTCGTCGATCAGATCATTTTCGAACGCTTGCGCCGCATTCTTGTCGGCATGGAATCGGCGCGCAACTTTGAATCCGACACCGAACCGGCGGGCGTTTTCCACGGCGCCATGGCTTGTGTCACCAATCACTATGCCGCGTCCGACGGCGATTTTTTCAGCTACTTCTTCAAAGTCTACAAACTGGGACCACTCATCGGCGAACGAACGTGGGGAGGCGTGCGCGGCATCCGCGGCGAAATGCCTCTGATCGATGGCGGCTACATTACGCGTCCGGAATTTTCACTGTACGGACTCGACAGCAAGTGGCTGATCGAGAATCGCGGCGTCGCGCCCGACATCGAGGTCGACAATCGTCCCGACCTGGTTCGCGAAGGCCACGATCCGCAGTTGGAGAAGGCAATTGAGCTGGTGATGAAAGAAATCCAGGAGCATCCGCCCACATTGCCGGCGCGGCCGCCAGACTTGCCGGCGTATCCGTCAGGCCCGGGTGAGTAGGGCGCACGGAAAGAAGACGGTTACCCCCAACCTTGCCGCGCTTTATGCGGCTGGGGTGGGAATGCGAGGTGGTCCGTGCTGTTGCGCAAAGGGTGTGATTGTGGGCTTCGCTCATTCGAAGATACGTGTTCTATCTTTAGCCGCGTCATTTGACTCTTAACTTAGTGCTCAAGGCCGGGAGAATCGTGGTGACGCGGCGGAAACTCCCTGAAAGGCCGTTGCGGGTGCGGACTTGCACGAGATCCTTCGCTTCGCTCAGGACGACAGATAAAGAAGTTGGAACGTAATCAGAGGTTTCCTTGAAGCCTGTTCCGAGCTTGCCAGAGAGGTCTGAAAGAAAGTTTCCGGACACTTTGCCCATCCCTCGCCATAAAACTCTAAGTAATGAAGCGAGCACCTTATGAAGCATGCGCGCCCGCCCGACCGAGCGGAGCGCTCCCCGAGGTGCTTCAGATCGTAAAAGACCCCTCCCGTCAGAGTCTGGTGGTTGGAAAAGGGACAGGCTTTTATGCTCCCGGATGAATCAACCGCACAATCCAGAAAGCGAATGCGCCCACGGCGGCCGCGGCCGGGATCGTCAACACCCAGGCCCACACAATGCGCGCGGCC
>JASHQK010000329.1 GCA_030039195.1 Candidatus Sulfotelmatobacter sp. | reverse complement strand
CTGGTCGCACACGCCCTTGTGGTTGACGATGGTCGCGCAAGCATCCGTTCTTGGCGGTTGCCTGATGATCTTTTGGACATTCAAGAGCAACAGTTTCGCAGCCAGTACGATTCGAGTCGAGTCCGGACAGAGAGTGATTTCCACTGGACCCTATGGCATCGTGCGACATCCTATGTATTTAGGCGCGGCGATATGGTTGTTGTTCACGCCGCTGGCGCTGGGCTCGTACTTTGCCTTACCCGTCTTTGCGCTCCTCATCCCGCTAATCGTTTTCCGGCTCCTCAACGAGGAAACGGTTCTGCGCCAAGAACTCTGCGGCTATTCGGAATACTGTCTGCACACACGCTTCCGGCTCGTCCCTTTTTTCTGGTAAGGGCATCTTCTCTAGAGCGCGTCGATGGCGATAAGAGTGATGTCGTCCCGCGAGAAGTCTGCCGGGTCTCACACTGCGCCAAGAGTCCTGAAAATCGGCAAAATAATCAATAAGTCAGCGCCAGCGTGGAACAACGCCGATCCCCACAAAGTCCCGGTCTTATGCATCAGCCATCCCCAAGCGATACCAAGCACGAGCGTCACGATGAGGAAACCCACAATATCCCGCGCGTAGCTGACCTGCATGTGAGCCAGAGCGAAAGCCAAGGCTGTCGAAAGAATTGCTAGCCATTTGCCGACCAGGGGCTCATACCTTCCAAGAAACAGTCCCCGGAAGAGGAGTTCTTCCATCAAGGCGTTCGATGCTACAAAGAGCAGTATCCATGGCACTAGCGGGACGAGTTTAACCATGCCGAGGTCTCTGATGGATGGCTGCTGTAGTGCGAGCACCGCACAGACTACAAAGCCAATAAAGCCCACGGTGAGAGCAAGAATCAAACGACCTTTTCGGATATAGATCGATGCCAGCTTCACGCCACAGAGCTTCGCCGCAAGGAGAATCCCGATTACGGTCAACAACGCTTGCGAGAGCTTCGCCATGGCGACTCCGGCTGGTGTCTGTGTCGTCAGACCAAAGAGCCGGAGTCCCCAGTCCCCAAAGAAATAGCCGAGCGAGGGACCCAAAACTGCTGCGCAGTAGGCAAAGAACACGGCACGAAAGCGGGCGATGCGATTCTCACGCCGTGCGACCCACCACAGAACCGCGAAGATGACGAAGATCCCGGTTCTTGTGGCCAAGTTCCCCCACATAGGCAAAAAGGGTGCAAATGTCATGGTGAGTGCGAATATGAGGAACCCGACGACCGTCAGGAGCAAGAACAATCCGAACCTCGCGAACGTGTGTTGACGCATCGTGCTGGATGGAGTCGTTTGGGCGACGATTGCCATGGACTCTCCGTTCTTGAATCTGCCCTGCCCTGATCGCCCAAGCATATTGGCGTTTGAGAGAGTCATGCTGTGACATAAATCACAGGAATGAGCGTGCCCCGACACACTGACTCGCTTTTGCCGCTGTGAGATTTCGCCTTCGATCCGATAGGAGGGAATTATGTTGGGAGGCTTGCTCTTCGCGGTGTGTGTCATCCTGCAATTTCACTATCATGACCCGATTCCGTGGTACATCTGGGTGCTGGCTCTGATCGCACACTGTGTCGCGTTTGGCGAGCCAGCAATGCGATCTGGGGCGGCGAAAAAGAACTGAACGTGCGACGGGTTCGCCCGATGTGGGCAGCACACTCCTGCGCTGTGGAAGCAAAATCTAAGGCTGCTAATTGTCGGATCAAGCGGACTGTGATCTTCCCGTTTTTCTCTTCTTGACAATGTAGGTTGCGTACACTGCTGCACCCAGAATGAACATGCCAACCTCCAACGCGGTAGCTTCGACCGCGCTGATGGAGTTGTACAAGCCAAGCCCGACTTTCGGCGACCCACCGAAGAGAAGCGGAAGATCGGATGGTAGGGGACGACCATAGTTCCATTGCCACGAGTGCCAAGAAAAGCTAGAGAAGGGAATGGGATGCGAAACGAAATCCAACACCCAATGGCTGAAGATCAAAAGCCCAACGACCACTCCTGCGCGGTGATCACGATAGATGCGTGCAGCCACGAGAGCGGCGACGACCGACCAGAAGACAGACATGAAGAGACCATGAGACCACGGAAGTCCAGCAGCGCCCCCTTTCTCTATACCTGCGAACCCAAAGGTGATGGCGAGAATGTCGAGAACCCACGTGGCTAATAACAGAATTCCAAGCGGCACTTTCGGAGCCGCAGGCTTTGCTGCCAATCCCACCGAGAAATGTCCGATTGGCCCCATTGAGTTCCTCCATCCCCTCATATTGCGGGCAGGGCAAAACGGATGCTGTGACTTAAAACACAGAGGTCAGTTAGAGCGGGAAGCGCACAGAGTGATTCTTATCAGTGTCCACACGACCGCGGCATACTGAATAAGACGACTTGCGACTCACTCGGAGGAACAGACGTCTTTGAAAGATTTCGACACAGTGGGCGAATTTTGTCCTCAATGGACTTGGGCAGGAAACCGTTTGCTCTTCACTGACTCCGCGGTTTTGTCTTTATTTGAATTCTTCTCGGGAAAATGTCTGCTTATGAGAATTGACTTTGCAACATTGTTACAGGTGTGAAATCTCCGTTAAAACGCCATGTTCGAGTTGGACTGCGGTCACCCGTGCGTTGATTTGTCCAACCCTTCGAACCCTTTCCCGCTTGCTCACAAAGAGGCACACTGCCTGCCCACTTCGGGCTACGTAAAGGAGCGATCGACCGAGTGATTGGGAAATGGATGAGTGATCGGCCGACAGTTGGAAGTGAGTCGAGCAACCCACCATTCCAGGAACCACGCGAACTGTTTCGCTAGAGCAGCCGGGGCTAGGTTT
>JASHQK010000328.1 GCA_030039195.1 Candidatus Sulfotelmatobacter sp. | reverse complement strand
TTCGACATTCATTTCCTCCGATTCGAGCAATTAGACAACCGAGGACGCAGAAAATTCGGCTGACGTCAGGCGGAATGCGATGGGGCAGATGCGCTGGCCGCAGATTCCGGTAGCGGCGAGGGCGCGGGCCGCTCGTACTCGCACTCTTTGTTTGGACACGCGATCACCGGACCGGCTTTCAGATTCTTCTCGACCAGATACTCGCTGCCGCACTTCGGGCACTTCTCAGCGATCGGCTTATTGGCGGAAGTGAACTTGCACTTCGGATAATTCGAGCACCCGTAAAAAGTATTGCCCTTGCGCGCACGCTTCTCGACCAGTTCGCCGTCTTTGCACTCCGGGCACTTCACACCGATGAAATTCTGCTTCACGTACTTGCAATCCGGATATCCGCTGCAGGCGGTGAACTCGCCAAAGCGTCCGTGGCGGATCATCATGTTGCGTCCACACTTCGGGCAAAGCTCGTCGAGGGGGATATCAGGAACCTTCTTGCCTTGATCCAGGCGCCGCGTAGTCTTGCAGTCGGGATATCCCGTGCAGGCCATGAACTGACCGAAGCGCCCGCGCTTGAGCACCATCACGCGGCCGCAGTTCTCGCAATACTCTTCCGCCGCGCCGGTCTCCTGCATGTCGGCGGAATCGAGATCGGGCAGGTTGATGGGATTTTCTTTGGTGAAGGTGCAGGTGTTGGGATCGTCCTTGTCGTAGGTGCTGCACGCATAGAACGATCCGTGCTTGCCCCACTTGATCACCAGCGGCGCGCCACAGCGCTCGCACTTCTCGTCTGTGGGCTTCTCCATCCGCTTGATGTTTTCCATGTGCTTCTCGGCATATTTCAGGTCTTTCTGGAATTTCTTGTAGAAATCGCCGAGAGCGTCCGTCCACTTCTCCTTGCCTTCTTCAATTTCGTCGAGTTCTTCTTCCAACCGCGCCGTGTATTGCACATCGAAAATGTCACGGAAATTTTCCACCAACAGATCGGTGACCACCAGCCCGATTTCCGTCGGGACAAACTTTCCGCCGAGCTTCTGCACATACTGCCGCTCTTGAATGGTCGAGAGAATCGCGGCGTAAGTCGAGGGCCGTCCGATGCCACGTTCTTCGAGCTCTTTTACCAGCGATGCTTCGTTATAACGCGGTGGTGGCTCGGTGAAATGCTGTTCCGGCTTCAGGGCTTTGAGGGTCAGCTTCTGTCCGGCTTCGAGCGCCGGAAGTTTGTGCTTCAGTTCTTCGTCCTCGTCGTCTTTCGAGTCTTTGGATTCTTCGTAGACCTTGAGGAATCCGTCAAACTTCAGCACCGACCCGGTGACGCGGAACCAGTAGACATCGCTATTCGTTTTCGCTTTCGCGTCGATATCGACCGTGGTCTGATCGAATACCGCGGGATTGATCTGCGACGCCACAAAGCGCTGCCAGATCAGCTTGTAGACCTTGTACTCGTCTTCTTTTAAATACTGCTTGACCTGGTCGGGATGGCGCATCACTGAGGTCGGACGAATGGCTTCGTGCGCGCCCTGCGCGTCTTTTTTCTCTTTATATGTATTTGGCTGTTCGGGCAGATAGGTCTGGCCGTATTCCTTGCCGACATATTCGCGGACTTCGGTGATCGCCTCCGGTGCAACGCGCACGGAATCGGTACGCATGTAAGTAATGAGACCGATTGAGCCTTCCTCGCCGAGATCGACGCCTTCATAGAGCCGCTGCGCGATCATCATCGTGCGTTTCACGCTGAAACGCAGCTTACGGGAAGAATCCTGCTGCAGTTTGCTGGTGGTGAATGGCGGAGCGGCGTTGCGGCGGCGTTCCTTCTTATCGACGCTGCGAACGATCCAATCTGCAGTTTCGAGCGCGGCGCGAATTTTTTCCGCTTCCTCGCCATTGGGAATCTCAATCTTCTCTTCACCCTTGCCAAGAAAACGCGCATCAAATGCCGGTGGTTTGCTGGCGGCAAGGTGAGCATCGATCGTCCAGTATTCTTTTTTCTCGAACGCCTTGATCTCACGCTCGCGCTCGACGATCAGGCGTAGAGCAACCGTTTGCACCCGGCCCGCCGACAACCCGCGGCGCACTTTATCCCAGAGCAGCGGAGATACCTGATATCCCACGAGCCGGTCGAGGACGCGGCGAGCCTGCTGGGCATCGACCAGATTCTGATCGATCGCGCGCGGATGTTCGAATGCGGCTTGCACGGCACGCTTGGTGATTTCGTTGAAGGTCACGCGCTGAATGCGGGGAGGGGCTTCCCGCTCGCCTTTTTTCGCCTTCTTTTTTTTCTTCGAACCGTTTTCGTCAAGCTCGTCCGCCAGATGCGCGGCGATGGCTTCGCCTTCGCGGTCCGGGTCAGGTGCGAGATAGATGGAATCGGCGGAGGCAGCCAGCTTCTTCAGCTTGGCGACAACCTTTTCCTTGCCCGGAATGACGATGTAATCGGTATCGAAGTCGTTCGCGATATCGACACCGAGAGTGCTCTTGGGCAGATCCTTGACGTGTCCGAGCGAAGCTTCGACCGTGAAGCCCTTACCCAGATATTTCTGGATGGTCTTCGCCTTTCCCGGCGATTCGACGATGACTAAACCTTTTGACAATTTACCCTCAATCTCCTGGAATCACATTTTTTGAAACTAGCACGAATGGGTGGGAAGCAACAAGGTTACTAGAAAAAAGCTGTCAGCCATCAGCTTTCAGCTCTCAGCCTTCGTAGCAGCGATGCTAGCATGCGTTTCACCTCCTCGGCAGCAGTCGACAGCCGCTCATATTCCGCCTTCGGTAGCAAGTCAAGATCACGGGCCAGAAGTATCTGGTACTCCAGTTCGCTCGCAGAGCCTGCCGCCATCTGTAGGAAGCGACCAAATTCTGCATCGCCTCTGCGGCACGATCCCTCGGCAATATTCGCACCGATAGAAACAGAGGCTCGCCGCATCTGACTGGTCAATCCATACATTTCTTCTTTGGGAAAGTTTTGCTGCACTTGTAGACGTCGAGCGTCAAGCCATGTGCATTTCCCGAACTTTGAGATTCCTGAAGCTCTGCATAACCCTCCTCGTTCGCAGGCTGAAAGCTGACGGCTGAGCTGATAGCTAGCAGCTAGAAGCTTTTCACAAAATTCTTTCCCGGCATCTGCCGGACTTTGCCGGTGAGCTCGAGTTCGAAGAGTGCGGCGAAGATCTCTGACGATGACATTTCTGTCTCCAGGCGCTCAATGATGGTGTCAATGTGCGTGGATTCGTCGGCCTTCAGCAGGCTCAGGATTCGCTTTTCGTGAGGAGGAAGCTCTTCGTCCGGAAATAGAGATGCCGGTGACGCGCCAGAGGATTCAGGCGAGGAAGCGGGAGTCAATGCAAGTCGTACTTCTGTCGGCAGTTCTTCCCATACGTCTTCCCAGGTGGCGACCAGCTTGGCTCCTTGTTTGATGAGCGTGTTCGGTCCCCAGGAATTCTTGTTGGTGACGTTGCCCGGGACTGCGAAAACGTCGCGATTCTGTTCCAGCGCACAGCGCGCGGTGATGCGCGTTCCGGAATATTCCGCTGCCTCGACCACGAGTACGCCCACCGACATGCCGCTCAGAATCCGATTCCGAATAGGAAAATTTTGGGGTGCGGCGAATGTGCCCAGAGGAAATTCCGAGATCAGGGCGCCCCCGAGCGCGAGGATCTGTTCCGATAAACGTGAATTCTCTTTGGGATAAATGACGTCGACGCCGGTGCCAAACACCGCGAGTGTCTTGCCTTTGGCCGAAATCGCGCCACGATGGCTGGCCGTATCCACTCCTCGCGCCATGCCGCTGATGATGACTAATCCCTGCGACGCGAGATCAGACGCGAGACGCTCCGCCATCCCTGTGCCGTAGGGCGTGGGATGTCGAGTTCCCACCATGGCGATGCCGGGCTTCGTCAGCAGCTCAACGCTTCCGCGAACGTAAAGAACGAGCGGCGGATCGTAAATCTCTTTCAGACGCGGAGGGTACGAGGGGTCGTCTATTGAAATGACGGTCACGCCCAATTCCGCCGCGCGCGCGATTTCTTCGCGCGCCAACTCGGCTGATTTTCCAGTAGCCAGCGATTGGGCCGAGACCGCTTGAATGCCCGTGCTCTCCAATTCGGTCAGGGATGCACGAAAGATTTTTTCTGGACCGCCAAAATGCTCGATCAGCTTTCGCGATTTGGTCGGCCCCAGGCCGGGGGTGAGGGCGAGCGCCAGCCACTCCGATGTATGGTTTGAATATGTTGCGGCGGAGGGAACGGAGGTGATCGACAACGGG
>JASHQK010000327.1 GCA_030039195.1 Candidatus Sulfotelmatobacter sp. | reverse complement strand
GTTCGATTCCTGCCGCGCCTACCATGCCACCGAGCCGCATGCATCAAGGCGTTGTCTCAGCCTGCAATTTCGGCGTGGGCGCGATCTCGGCGTCCCAGATGCCATCGAAGTCCACGAAATAGCCCTGCACCTCGAGTTGGGGAATTGCTGCTTTCAAGTTTGCGGCGGCAATTTGCAACTCGCGACCATGATGCTCGGCCTCGGCGGCGGTGTCCCTGCCGAAGGCATCGAGCCCGCCATAGGCTCCGCAATCGGAGTGCACCATAAGGATGACGCGATGCGTGCGATGCAGACGCATGGAGGTTCGGATCTGCCCGAGTACGAATTCGCGATCGCTTTCGCGGTCCGGCGTGACCAGGACTTTGGCGCCTCCCGCGATTTTGATTGCATCATAATGCGTCCCACCCGCGCGCTTCAGAAATTTGCGGAAGCTCAAGTCGAAGCGATGATCGAAACACCACACGACGGCCGCATCGCACGTGTAGTGTTCGCGGGGAGCTTCAAAGTGAAATACTTTTTTCATTGCATCCTCTAAACCGATCGCGCCGAGTTCATCTTACTGGAGTTAGCGTTGGAGTGGCGGGATCGGCCTTCGTCCTGTAAAATAAATGATTCGCAACAAGTCTACAAAGGATCTTAGTCATGGCCCAACAATGTGATATCTGCGGCAAGAAGCCGCAAGCGGGAAACCGCATCAGCCACGCTCACAACGTGACCAAGCGGCGCTGGAACGTCAATCTGCGTCCGGTGCACGCCAAAGTGAACGGGCAGGGCAAACGCATCCGTGTCTGCACTGCCTGCCTGCGCAGCGGCAAAGTCGCGAAGGCATAGCTTCGTGGCAGCGGTTGCCACGCTCGCCACACAGCTTCCAACTAGAGAATTCCGATCATCGACTCCAATCGCGGAGGAGGATCGCGCTTTGCCGATTCAGCATTCGGCTCATCGGCGCTCGCCCTTGATCACTGCTTAGACGGCGTGACCGCCAGCAGCTGTACATCGAAGATCAGCGTGGCGTTCGGCGGAATCACGCCGGGGTAGCCTTTTTCTCCATAGGCGAGATCGGGCGGGATGCGCAGCTGGCGCTTGCCTCCCACTTTCATGCCAGCGACGCCTTCGTCCCACCCTTTGATGACGTCGCCCTTACCCAGCGTGAAATCATAGGGCTGGTGCGCATCCACAGAACTGTCGAACTTCTTGCCCGACGTGAGCCAGCCGGTATAGTGAACCTTGACCTTGTCGCCATCTTTGGCTTCTTGGCCGGTGCCTACCTTGATGTCCCAATATTGCAGGCCGGACGCCGTCTTCACGCCATCGCCGGTGACTTTGGTGGGCGATTTCGTGTTAGGCACCTGCGCATGCGTTGAACTCTGACCAAGTACCGACGCGCTCAGGAGGAGCATTGCTGGAATGAGAATTTGTTTTTTCATTGTAGTTACCACCGCGTTCCAGGGCTTGCCCCTGGCCATGTCTCTGGCTCGCCGCTAATTTGAAAAGCGGATTTTACCACCGCTCGACGACGCGGCCGCGTGAGCGCAATCTGCTACTTGTTTGCAAACTCGCTGCGATGCCGGCTATAGAAGAGATAAATCAACAAACCGACCACCAGCCAGCCCACAAACCTTCCCCAGGTGATGACCGTCAGGCCGGTCATCAGGCCGCCGCACAGGATGATCGAGATCAGTGGGAACCAGGGCACCAGCGGCACTTTGAACACGCGTGGCCGATCAGGCTGCGTGCGGCGCAGCACAATTACTCCGAGTGAAACCAGCACAAACGCGAACAGCGTGCCGATGTTCGACAGGTCCGCCGCATCGCTGACGGCGAAGATTCCAGAGGGAATGCCAACGGCAAACCCAGCGATCCATGTGGACCAATGCGGCGTTTGGAAGCGCGGATGCACCGCGGAAAATAACTTGGGAAACAATCCGTCGCGCGACATCGCGTACCAGATGCGAGCCTGCCCGTACTGAAAAACGAGCAGTGAGGAAATCATTCCCATCAGCGCGCCGATCACAATCACCGATTGCGACCACTTGCTGGCGCTTAGCATTTTCAGTGCGTACGCAACCGGAGCTTCTGCCGCATCGCCTGAAACGAAGGTCGTGTATTTCATCATGCCGAGCAACACCACCGAAACGCCAACGTAAAGCACCGTGCAGGCGATCAGCGACGCGATGATGCCAAATGGCAGGTCCCGCTGCGGATTGCGCGCCTCCTCGGCCGCCGTGGAAACGGAATCGAAGCCGATATATGTGAAAAAGACGATTGCGCCGCCGGTGACAATTCCGCTGAACCCTGAAGGCGCGAACGGCTTCCAATTTCCCGGATGGACCAGCGTGCCGCCAACCGCAAGGAACACCAGAATCGCGCCGATCTTGATCGCGACCATCACATTATTCGCTTCCGCCGACTCGCGCACGCCGCGCACCAGCAGCACGGTCAGGATGAGAACAATCAGGAATGCCGGAATGTTGAAGTACGCCCCCGTCCAGTGCCCCGACTCCCAGACCGGCGTCGACCAGCGATCGGGCAAATTCATTCCGAAAGAGGCGAGTTGCGCCTTGGTATAAGCGCCGAATCCGATGGCGACGACTACATTGCTAACTGCGTATTCCAGAATGAGATCCCAGCCGATGATCCAGGCGAAAATTTCGCCCAGCGTAGCGTAGGAATAGGTGTAGGCGCTCCCGGCAATTGGGATCATAGACGCCAGTTCCGCATAGCACAGCCCGGCAAAACTACACGCCACCGCGACCAGAAAAAACGAAATCGCGATCGAGGGCCCCGCGGCCGGCCGGCCATGCGTGAGCACGCCGGCCATGCTGCCGGTGCGGAGAAAGTTCACGATGATATCGAGAACCTGCGCGTGCCAGATGGAAGGCGCCGTGAAGTGCTCGCCGGCAGCAGCTGTGCCGGTGAGTATGAAGATGCCCGAGCCGATGATCGCGCCAATTCCCAGCGCCGTCAGCGACCACGGCCCGAGCGTTTTCTGCAGGCGATGGCCGGGCTCTTCCGATTCGGAGATCAGTTTGTCAATCGACTTGCAGCATAAAAGCTGGTTGCTCGACGTCCGCACAATTGTGCTGGGCTCGCTCGATTGTTGGGACAAGCGGTTGTGATCTCCCGGTGCCTTGCCTCTGCGCACGGTGACGTAGTTTTGTCATCCTGAGCGAAGCGAAGGATCTATGGATTTCCTCGACTGCGGCTGCCCCACCCTTCGTGATCTTCGAAGGGTGGGAAACTCCTACACTCTTCTCACCGCTTCGCCTGGCCGCGGGCCATCTTCTTGACCTTGGGCTTTTTCGATCCCCGCGGATAATCCCGCGGCTTCAGCGGCTTTTCTGCCTTGCGCTTTTTACGGGAAGCGCGTTTGGCTTTCTTGCGATCTTCTCTGCTTAGTGTCGATGTATTGGCCATGAACTCCCTTAAATTGAAAGATTCAGTGATTGAGTCATTGTGTGATTGAAAAACTCTGAATCGAAATCGCTCAATGGTTGAATGACTCAATGACTCAACCGCTCACGCTCGCTCTAGCTGGGCATACTTCTCCACCAGCTTCTTCAAGCCGAAGCGAGGGAATTGTACCGTAATCTTGGCTTCTTCGCCTTCCCCTTCGCGTTGATAAACGGTTCCTTCGCCATATTTCGGATGGCGAACTCTTTGTCCAGGACGGAATCCGCGCTTGCCGGTGGGTTCTTCGACCGGAGGTTTCG
>JASHQK010000326.1 GCA_030039195.1 Candidatus Sulfotelmatobacter sp. | reverse complement strand
CCTGAAAGGAAAAGTCTTTCGGGGCGGAGCCTGGCTGGGAACCGGAAGCTTCTCCGAACAGGTGATCCGCTTTGGGCGGAACATGGTTCTGGCGCGCATTCTGGCACCCGAAGCTTTCGGGACTATGGCCATTGTCCTGTCGGCAAGTTCTGTGGTGCAGACAATCATGGACGTGGGCGTCCGGGAAGCGCTGATTCAGAATTCTCGAGGCAGCGACGACGAGTACGTCGGGGCTGCTTGGTGGATGGCTTTCGGCAGGGCATTGTCATTTTGGGCTGTTCTTTCGACAGCGGCGCCTATCATTGCCAAGTTCTACGGAAATCCTCAACTGACTGCCCTTTTCCGTGTTTCTGCTGTCTGGGTACTCCTTGATGGCTCGCTAAGTACGCGGGCATTCTCCGCTATCAGAGAAATGCGGTTTCGGAGCTGGGCGTTGATTAACCACGGCGGCGCCATTCTCGGGATCGTTGCGACTATCGTGCTCAGTTTTATGCTCCATAATATATGGGCTCTTGTGCTGGGCTCCGGCTGTGAGAGTCTGGGCCGATTCGCTTTGTCGTACATCGTGTGCCCATTTTTTCCACCGTTCCGATTGCCCTTAGCCGCAATCCGGGACCTCCTTAAATTTTCTAAGCGCGCTTTTGGATTGTCCCTGCTAAACCTGATCTTCTCAAGAACCGATATCTTCGTTTTGGCGAAGATGTTTTCTGCAAGAGAATTAGGCCTGTATACGATGGCAGTATTTCTCGCGCAGACACCGTGTGGCTTTATCTTGAACCTCCTAGGCCAAACTCTGCTGCCCACCTTCTCCCAGATGCAGAATGATAAGACTCGCACGAACCGAGTGCTAATGCGGGTCACGTCTGTATTGCTGGTAGTCGGAACGCCTGTGCTAATTTTCGTCTGCCTCTGCGGCCACTGGTTATTAGGACTCTTCTATGGAGCTAAGTATGCTGGTGTGGGCGCGCCGTTGAGAGTTGCTGCTCTGGTCACTGTAATCAATATTTTAAACGGGCAGATTACCACTATCTTTTACGCAGTCGGACGACCGCAGTTGCATCGGCGATGCGTGTTGATTAGTTCGATGATGATGATTCTCTCCATCTACCCCGCAGTTTGGCGGTTCGGGCTTGTCGGCGGTCAATTGGCCGCTCTGCTGGCGATCATGGCCGGATTCTTCTTCCAAGTTATCCGCATGAGGAGCATCACCGGTTTCGACACATTTGCTTATGCGAAGACTGTCGCCATTTTCGCCGGAATTTCCTTAATAGCCTTCTCATTGTTCTTTGGGGCGCGCAGCGTCGTTTCCTTTGACCGCCCCGTGCCGAACCTGTTGATTGGAGTCGGCGCCTGTCTAATGGCTGGCGGTCTGGGTTTGCTCGCCTATCTAAAGGGTGAGGCCAAGTTCGCAACCTAGGCAAATCGAGGATTAAAATGTGGAAGTTTAGCCACAACCGTGAGCATTCCGCAATACAACCGGATAACTTATATTTTGGCGGCGGTGCCGCAGGCATGCAGTTGCTTCCTGTGGCAGTTTCGATGCTTCTTCCTTATTCACGAGAGTTCGGTGGTCTAGTTTCATGACATTGAGAGATACTGTCACCCCAGAACCGCTCATGGCGCGCCTAGGACTTAAGGCCTACGTGCGCTCGTCGGCGAAGCAGTTGTTGGGCCAGCGGCTTACCGATTTCGTGCGCGCCGTAGGAACCCGGAATCTGGCGAGTATCGAAGCCTACCGTAAGCATCTACGCGGAAAACGGGCGCTCGAAATCGGTGGCCCCAGCGAGATCTTTCAGATCGGTCCGCTTCGAATTTATTCAGTCCTCGCTAGTATCGACAACTGCAACTATTCTGCGCATACGATTTGGCGCTCCACAGGAAGGATATTTGGCCGTAACCTCGTTTGCGAGGCCACCAACCTGCAGGGAATAGCCGATGGCCGATACGATTGTGTGTTGTCTTCACACTCGCTGGAGCACAGCGCCAATCCGCTAAAGGCGCTCTATGAGTGGAAGCGAGTGTTGACCAAGGACGGCATCCTTCTCCTTATCTTGCCCAACAAGGAGAACACTTTTGACTGGCGGCGCCCGGTAACATCGCTCGATCACATGATCTCGGATTATGAGCGACAGACGGGAGAGGACGATCTTTTTCACTTAGACGAGATTCTTGCGCTGCACGACCTGTCCAGGGATGCTCCGGCCGGGACTCCGGAACAGTTCCGGGTGCGATGCCTAAACAACCTGTCGATACGCGCCATTCATCACCATGTCTTTAGTCGGCAAAGCACGCTGGAGTTGGTGAAGTATGCTGGCTTCCTTCCCATTCTGAGTGAGCTGAATCAGCCCAACGACATCATTGTGCTAGCGAGGCGCCAGTAAATTTGATCCCGGTTACGATTGCAAGTTGGCTAGGACGACGACCTGAGGTCCTTTAGGTGGAGCCGGATAACTTCCATTTTGGTGGTGGCGTTGCAGACACCCGACTACTTCCTCTCGTAGCAGTCCTGATGCTGCTCACGATCGGCTTGATCCTGGGGCTGCGCCGGAAGTACATGATCATTCCATTCCTCCTTTGTGCTTTTCTCATTCCGATGCAGGAAACGGTGGTGCTGGGCGGGGTACATTTTTTCGTGCTGCGCATCGTATTGCTATTTGCTTGGCTTCGTTTGCTCGCCACCAGGCTCTCATCCTCGAAGAGTCTCTTCAGTGGCCGGCTGGGCAAGTTTGATGCGATCTTCACCTTCTGGGCGCTGTACCACGTCTTCGCTACCTTCATCATTTTCAAGTTTCAGTCCGGCGCGATGGTGAATCAGTTTGGTTTCCTGCTCGACGCATTTGGTTCATATTTTCTGCTGCGGTACCTGATTCGGGATGCCGAAGATATTGTTCGTGTCGTAAAGGTCCTGGTGGTGGTGGCTGCCATGGCGGGGCTCTCAATGGTGACCGAGAAGGTCCACAACTTGAACCTGTTCGGCTGCGTCGGAGCGAATTTTGTGCCACAGGTCCGCGATGGAGCGATCCGCGCCCAAGGCCCGTTCGCTCATCCGATTCTTGCCGGAGCGTTCGGCGCCACGCTTCTGCCTCTGTTCTTTGTTCTCTATCGAGTCTGGAAGCAGAAAGCTCTGGCCTTGGTCGGGTTTGTCGCTTCGAGTGCAATGACCATTACTGCTGCATCAAGTACCCCTCTGACGTCCTACGTCGCCGGGGTCGTCACGTTGTGCATGTTCCCGATGCGCAACCACATGCGTAAATTGCGCTGGGCCATCGTTATTCTGCTCGTCAGCCTACATTTGGCTATGAAAGCCCCCGTCTGGTTTCTGATCGCTCGGGTGGATCTCACGGGCGCATCCTCCGGGTATCACCGGGCTATGCTGGTGGATACGTGTATCCGTCATTTCAGCGAATGGTGGTTGGTAGGAACGGACACGAATGGAACGTGGGGCAACGACATGTACGATTTGAGTAATCAGTTTGTGGCGGAAGCTGTGAGCGGGGGATTGGCAACCTTTGTCGCCTTTGTTGCCATGGTCTCGATTTGTTTCAGCAAACTCGGGATCGCGCGCAAGCGAAGCGGTGCTAACCGTAACCGGGAGTGGCTTCTGTGGGCCCTAGGCGCCACAATGATGGCGAACGTCGTGGCATTTTGGGGGATCAGCTATTTCGACCACGTTCAGGTTGAGTGGTTCGCGCTTCTGGCGATGATCCTTGCAGCCACCAGTGTGATTCCTGCCCTAACCGAAAAACAAGTAATCACAGCTTCAGTCGACCAGACGGCACTCGGTGCGGAAGATGCACCTGATCTCGCTTGGGTCGTAAACAGGGAGCTGGAACATTCAGGCAGAATAGAACTGCAAAATCGCAATTAACGTTCCTCTTCGAGCGTACCTAAATGAATTCAGGGGTTAACGAGATTCCGATGCTTACGTCAATGAGCCTGCAGGTTCAGCCTGCGGCACGGAGAAAAGGGTCGGATTTGCACTTCCTTTGGGTAAGCAATCACACCCCGTTCCTAGTTGATTTCGGGGGAGGCCAGAGATCGAGTTTAATATATAGAACTCTTCGAACCATGGGAACTGTCGATGTTCTGCTCATATGTGGTCCACCGCCTGAGGGCCGAACGGTGGAAGAAATCCATGGTCGTCCCGACGGCTGGATGGAATTAGTCGATCCTTTGAAACGAGGCGAACTCGCTCCTTGGCGCTGGGTGCGGGCCGGTGCACCTGTACTAG
>JASHQK010000325.1 GCA_030039195.1 Candidatus Sulfotelmatobacter sp. | reverse complement strand
GATTGGTGCGGTGCTCGAATTCCTCAAACGTCAGCGGACGATTGTCGAGCGCAGAGGGCATGCGGAATCCGTACTCGACCAGCACTTCCTTGCGCGAACGATCGCCGGCGTACATGCCGTGTAGCTGCGGAACGGTCTGATGTGATTCGTCAATGAACATGACCCAATCGCGCGGGAAATAATCGAGCAGGGTGGGCGGAGGCTCGCCCGGCAGGCGCCCGGTGAAATGCCGCGAGTAATTCTCGATGCCATGGCAGTAGCCCATGGCCTTGATCATTTCCAGATCGAACATGGTGCGCTGATGAATGCGCTGCGATTCGACGAGGCGTCCTTGCTTTTCCAGTTCGACTTCCCACCACGCCAGCTCTTTCTTGATCGACTCGACGGCGGCGGCGCGGGTTTCGTCTTTCATGACGTAGTGAGTTTTCGGATAGATTGGCAACCGCACATATTTCTGCTTCACCGTGCCGAACAGCGGATCGATCTGCGAGAGCGACTCGACCTGATCTCCCCACATTTCGATGCGATAGGCCATGTCGTCGTAAGTCGGGAAAACTTCGATCACGTCGCCGCGCACGCGGAACGTACCACGGCGAAACTCGCCGTTGGTGCGGTCGTAAAGAATGTCGACCAGTTTGCGTGTAATGTCTTCGCGCTTGACCTTCTGGCCTTTTTCGAGGAACAGCATCATCCCATAGTAGGCTTCGGGAGATCCCAAGCCGTAGATCGCGCTGACGGATGCGACAATCAGCGCGTCGCGGCGTTCGAACAAAGAACGCGTGGCCGAGAGGCGAAGCTTGTCGAGTTCGTCGTTGATGGTGGCTTCTTTTTCGATATAGAGATCGGCGGCGGGAACGTAGGCTTCGGGCTGGTAGTAGTCGTAGTAGGAAACGAAATATTCGACCGCATTGTGCGGGAAGAAACTTTTGAACTCGTGATAAAGCTGAGCGGCGAGCGTTTTGTTGTGCGCCATGACCAGCGTAGGACGATTCACCGCTTCGATCACCTTGGCCATGGTGAACGTCTTGCCCGATCCGGTGACGCCGAGCAGAACCTGGTGCTGTTCGTGATCGAAGATGCCGCGCGTGAGCGCTTCAATCGCGGCTTTCTGATCGCCTTGCGGTTTGTAATTGGAAACGAGTCTGAAATCCATGGGAAAACTGCTATCAGCTTTCAGCCGTCAGCCCTCAGCCAAAATTACGTGGAGACGTGCGCCTCGCCCGTCCAGCCGAGCACGGTTTCCGCCGGGCAGCTCCACAGAAGCCAATTCCGCCGCCAGCGAATCTTCCTATTATAAACGCCGGGAAATCTGGAACCACGAAGGACACGAAGTTCCGCGAAGGATGTCCGATTTTCCTTCGCGTTCCTCTGTGTCTTTCGTAGTTGTTTAGTCTTGCGGCGCCTGGAACCCCGGCGGACGCTCCGCGGCTACACCGAATCCGCGCTCCAGTGCGATTCCGGCGGCGCCGATCGTTCCTTCATCGAAGAGGCGGCCGATCAGCGTCACACCATGTGGCACGCGGCGTGGTGTCGAGAAAGTCGGCAGGGGGTGTGCGGGATCGGGCGCCCAATCGCTGCGCGCCTGTTGCACCTCGACGAACCCGGCCCGCAACGTCAGTGAAGGATGTCCGGTGAAATTCGTAATCACGAGCATTTCGTCGCGCAGAGAAGGAACCAACAACAGATCCACTTCCGAGAAGACTCGCTCCATCTCCTGCGCGACTTTGCGGCGCATGCGGTCGGTCTGAACAAAGTCTACGGCCGAGAGGAAACGCGCTTCACGAAACAGATTCGGCCAGGCATCGGGAACCTGCATCTTTAATTTTCTGAGCCCGCCGCTGAGAGTCAGTTCCTCAAATGCCGCCGCGGCCTCGGCGAAAAGAATTAAGTTCAGAGAATCGTAAGGCCAATCGGGAAGTGAAACTTCGACCGGAATCATCCCGAGATTCTTCGCGGTGTCAAGCGCGACGCGATCTACCTCGGTTGCAGGCCGTTCATTCATCCAGGCAGGGAAGTAGCCGACGCGAAGCCCTTTCACGCTGGCGTTGGCATCGAAAGCCAGATGGCTTTGCACGCTGGCCACGTCGCCGGCATCTGGACCAGTAATTGCCTGCAGGACGAGCATGGCGTCTTCGACACTTCGCGTCATCGGCCCAAGCTTGTCGAGCGACCAGCACAAGGTCATCGCGCCAGTTCGCGGCACGCGTCCGTAGGTGGGGCGCAAGCCGGTCACGCCGCAGCGCATCGACGGACTCACGATGCTGCCGCCGGTTTCGCTGCCGATGGAAAATCCCACCAAACCGGCCGCGGTCGCCGCGCCCGGTCCGGCGCTTGATCCTGAAGAACCTTCTTCTGGCAGCCACGGATTCATCGTCTGGCCGCCAAACCAGACGTCGTTGAGCGCGAGCGCGCCCATGCTCAATTTCGCCACGAGGACGGCGCCGGCATTGTGCAATCGCTTGACCACGACTGCGTCGTCGGACGGAACGCGATCGCGATAAGGCTCGGCGCCGTAAGTGGTCGCAACGCCAGCCGTGTCGAGCAGATCCTTCACTCCAAATGGAATGCCGTGCAGCGGCCCGCGATATTTGCCTTCAGAAATCTCCTCGTCGGCTTGCTTGGCTTGCTCCAGTGCCAGATCGCGCGTAATGGTGATTGCGCATCGCAATTCCGGATTGAAGCTCTGCATCCGATCCAGATAGAGATGCGTAAGTCGCTCCGACGTCAGTTGGCGCGACTCGATCCAGCGCGATAGATGAGTCACGGGCGCGAAGGCGATGTCATCATCCTTCGAAGGCAGGGAAGGGACGGGCGCAGTGCTGCGCACAAACTGAGCCTTGGTTGCGACCTCCCGCAGTGCGGGAAGGACCGGATTCCAGCGCGTGGCCGGGGCAAGCGTAGTTTCCAGCGCGAGTTTGCGCGGGCCGGTGCGGCGCTCGTACACCGAGGCGAGCGTACGGCGCCAGCTCGCCGCGGCCATGGCACGCTCATCGTCACGCAGCGAGAACTGCACCAGCTTCTCTGCCTCGGCAAACGTCGAGACCGAAACCTCTGGCCCGACTGGCGGCCCGGCGCCAAAGGCCGTCGGTGCTCCGGGGGGCAACTTGGTCTGATCCTGGGCGTGGAGGCTGCCGATTGCACCCGCCAACAGCGCCAGCGAGGTGGTGGTCAGAAATTCTCTGCGGGATGTGGTCATGATTACCTCAAATTCCCACCCTCTCGCCAAGGGTGGGGCAACCGCATGAAATGGAATCGTTCATTGTATCGAGCGGAAGATCGACTTGCTAAGGATGACGAGGGCGATCAGGTCTTCACTAAGAACGGATTGCTCTCGCGTTCTTCGCCGATCGTGGTGAGCGGACCGTGACCGGGGATGACAATGGTTTCGTCGGGTAAAGCAAGCACGGTCTGGTGCAAAGAGCGCATGATCTTGTGCATGGAGCCGCCGGGCAGGTCGGTGCGGCCAATCGATCCGGCAAAGAGGGTGTCGCCGGCGATTAGTTTGTGTTCTGCAGGAAAGTAGAGGCAAATGCTGCCTTCGGTATGGCCGGGAGTATGAAGAACGTTCGCGGCGTGCGAGCCCGCGCTGACGGATTCTCCAGTGGTGATGCTGCGGTCGATTTCGACTTTGCCCGGCGTCGGAACGCCGATCCATGCGGCCTGCACGTCGAGCATCTTAAGTAATGCGTAATCATTCTGATTGAGGAGAATGGGAGCGCCGGTCGCGGCGCGCAGCTTCATGGCTCCGCCAACGTGATCGATGTGCGCATGCGTGATCACGATTTGCTTGACCTGCAATTTGTGACGGTGCACGATGGCGAGCACGTCTTCGATGTTGTCGCCCGGATCGATGACCATGGCCTCGCGCGTTTCCTCGTCGCCGATAATCGAGCAGTTGCATTGCAGCGGCCCGACGGGAATGATTTCGTGGATCATAGATTTATTGTATCGAGGGATTGCTGTGGCAGGAGGCCAGCCCTAATACCACAAAGGTGCACAAAGGAGCACGAAGGTCCAATTGTGGCGTTTCCTTCGTGTCCTCCAGGACCTCTGTGGTTCACCGATTTGAAAATGCGAAAGACTTGCCCTGGCTGGCAGGGCGGCGAGACAATGGCCCGTGCCTGGGAGGAGTCTGTGGCGAAATACCGGCAACCGGGATATCGGGATAGTGAGCACGAATCGAAGAAAGAGGCGCCGCGGAAAGCTCCGCCGGAGCGCAAGAGCGGTCCGCCGAAATGGGACCACGCTCTGGGGCCGCGGCCGGTGAACTTGCCCGGAACGCGCGAGGTTTCGCGCTGCGCGCAGTGCGGCACGGTTCTGCAGGGATTTGGCGTGGAAGGGAAGTGCCCGAAGTGCGGATTTGAGTTGCACTCGTGCAAGCAGTGCATGTACTTCGACCCGGGCAGCCGGTTTGAGTGCATGCAACCGGTGAAAGAGCGAGTGGCGAAAAAAGACGCGCGCAACGACTGTCCATCCTATGAAATGCGGGTGACACGCGAGAAGGAAACATCTACGCCCGCCAGTTCGCGGCCGACCGATGCGCGACAGGCGTTTGAGAATCTGTTCAAAAAGTAAGATTCGGACGTCAGACCTCAGACTTTCGGTGAACAGCAGGTTTCTCGACTTCGCAAGAATGCGCGCGAGCTCGCATTCTTGCATCGCTCGAAATGACAACGAGTGCGAGCGGTCCGAAGCCTGAGGCCGATGGCCGAGGTCTGTGGTCCGCTGTTAGGGTTTTTGCGTCGGGCGGATCAGCACCTCGCTGACAAAAGATTGCGGAGTTTGCAAGACCAGCATCGCGACGACGTGTGCGATGTCATCGGGCTGCAGCATCTTATTCGGATCTTTGCCTGCGTGCGGGCTGAGTTCGGTCTCGACCGATCCCGGACAGACCACCGACACGCGAATGTTCTGACCGCGCAGTTCTTCCGCGACCGAATAGCTGAGGCCATTCAATCCCCACTTGGAAGCAGCATAAGCCGCGCCGTTGGGAACAGGATTTTTTCCCGCGAGCGAGGAGATGTTGATGATGTGCCCGGAAAAGCCGCGAATCATCAGAGGCACGAAGGCGCGAATTGCGTAATAGACGCCGCGCAGATTGGTGTTGAGAATGCGGTCCCAATCTTCGGGCAAGAGATTGTGCAGGGGTTCATTGAAGCGCCCCACTCCGGCATTGTTAACGAGGATGTCGAGGCGTCCGAAGGTGCTGTTTACGCGAGCGGCGGCATACTCGAGCTGATGCAGAACGGTGACATCGCAGGGAATGACTTCGACTTGTCCTCCGCTCTGCAGAATCGTCTGCGCCGTCAAATCCAGCGTGGACTGGGTGCGTCCGCAGAGCACGCAGGTGGCGCCCAAGGCTGCGAGTTGGCGGGCAATGGAGGCTCCGATTCCACGCCCAGCGCCGGTAATGACCGCGACTTGTCCGTGGAGAGGCTTGGCGGTGTCCATATGTTATGCAGCTCCGGCGGCGAATTGTACGGTCGCTTCGCTCGCAGGGCGGACGAAGGCGTCCACCCCTACACGATCTTGCGGCGAAACATCCACGCACTCCGCCAGACGCATCTTAAAATAAACGGGGCGAGGAGTGGGAACTTGCTTGCCTTCGGCAAAAGAGGTACTTATAATCCGGCCAACCGGGAAACGGGTTTTGCGGTGCCCGAGTGCCAGTCCTTAACTTCCCGGGGCTGCCTGCCAGGAAGCGGTGCATTCCAAAGCAGGATCCGAAAGCAGAGCGGTCCAATCGGAATGCCATCACCGCCTAGGTTTGAGAAAACGTATCCCGGAAAAGTTATATCGCAATGGTCTAAGGAGCTAATACTAATGACAAGAATTCTGCTTGCGGTTTTGCTTGGGGTTTCGCTCGGAGCGGGCGCCCAAACCGCGCAGCCAGCACAGGGACAAGCCGCCGCATCGGCGCAAGGCCAGCCTGCGGCGCCGGTGATTAAGGATCCGGCGGAATACAACGCCTATGTTGCCGCGGTGCAGCAGACCGATCCCAACGCCAAGATCAGCGGTCTGGAAGCATTTCTCACACAGTATCCCAACAGCGTCATGAAGAACCAGGCACTGGAAATTCTGATGGGGACGTACCAACAAACGAACAACGTCCCGAAAACCATGGAGTCAGCTAACAAGCTCATCGCGGTCGATCCATGCAACGAACGGGCACTGGCGCTGCTGTCGTATTTCGATCGCATGATGGCGCAGGGGGCGGTAGGGAACGCGACACAGGAACTGGCAGACGGCAAGAAAGACGCAGAAAAGGGCCTGTCTTGCTTCGACAAAGTCACCGATCCCGAGATCAAGAAGAATCAGGCGCAAATGGAAGCGATTTTCAATTCGGCCGTCGGCGTCGCTGACCTCAACGACAAAGATTACGCCGACTCTGTCAAATACCTGAGGCCCGCCGTCGATGCCAATCCCAACGACTTCAGCGTGGTCTATCCTCTGGCTCTGGCGTATCTGAGCCAGGTGTCGAGTGCCAATGTGAGCGCGAGCATGTCTGGTACGACGGCTACATTTACCGCCGGAAGTGAGTACCCCAAAGGCTTCGACGCAGGAAACAAGATCAATGTAACGACATGCTCGGCGCCCGCGACCAGCAACGCTCAAGCAAGCACCGCCGCAGGGACGCAAGCACCCAGTAGCGCGCCTTCTGGATCTTACAACGCGACGTGGACGATCAAAAGCGGTGGCAGCGGATCGACCACGCTTACGGCGGAGGCTTCCGGCGTAAGTGGCCTGTCCGCTGCTACGGGTTGCACACTCGCCTACCTGCCTGACTATCAGAACGGAATCTGGTTCGCGGCGCGCGCTGCGGCGGTTGCGCCGCCAGCCGCCGAGCCTCAGATTGAAAAATATGCCAAAGCTCAATACGTCAAGTTCCATGCCGGAGAGGATGGCTGGACCGATGTTCTGGCGGCGGCCAAGGCGAACAGCGCGCAGGTCGCGATCAAGCCCGCGCCCACACCGGCCGAGCAGGCGCATAACATGATCACGGCCACGTCTCCCGACAAGATGGATTTTGCCACGTGGGAATTCGTCCTGACGAATGGCAGTCCAGATGATCAGGCGACGGTCTGGAACGCGATCAAAGGCAAAGCAGTGCAGATGGTCGGCGCGGTCATCAGTACTACGCCGATGCAGTTTATGATTGCGGGCAGTTCCGATGACATCTCGGCCAATAAGGCAGATATCACCCTGAATTTCGAAGAGAAGGTGCCTGTGAAGCTCATTCCGAAGACGGGCGACCAGAACTTCCAGTTTCAGGGCGAGCCCTCGTCTTATACGTCCAGTCCTTTCATGATGGTCATGGACAAGGGCGAACTACTCCGCGCCAAGCCGGAAGCGCCAACGAGAAGGCCGGCGCATAAATCGGCGCAGTAATTGGCTACTGGCGGAAACATAAGGCAGCCCGTTCGGGCTGCCTTTACTTTTGGGTAGGAAAAGTTTGTGACCTTTCAGGAATTACCGTTTTAAGAGACGAGCTTGCTCCACGCGCTGGTTGGATCGGCTACGCCGATCCAAGAGCCTGGTCGGGGTGAAAATTTTGCAAAACATTCCAGTGATTCCAAGAACGGTCTAGCGAATCGCATTCTTCTTGTCGAGGCTGACGGGACGGGCGCTGCGCGGTGGCCGCTTCTCGCCCTCGCGCAACTGGCGAACGTCGATGCGGAGTTCGTTGATGGTGCGGCTGAGGGTGTTGCGGTGCATGCCCAGCTCGCGGGCGGCGCGGCACTGGTTGCCTTTGTTTTCCTCAAGCACAGTCAGGATGAAACGCTTCTTGAATTCACGCACGCCTTCCGCGTAAAGAATATTGCTGCGGTACATCTGCAGGACGAGTGCTTCCAGTTGATCTTTCACGATAGCTCTCTTTTCGCTTCAAAATTGTTTTCCGCACGGCTACTTCGAAGGCTCAGCGGAGATGCCGGGCATATTTTGTGGAGCATGATGAAGCAGGTCCAGACCCTGATAGAAGCGAGCCCGCAACTCCGATGGAGCCAGCCAGATGGCCGCCCGGCCCAGCACCAGAAAATAGGGAGCGAGTTCGGAATTCTGCAGCAGCTTCGAAGTGGGTGTGAATGCCGTCATGCCCATCAGGATCACCGCCACCATCAATGCACCTTTCACCAGGCCTAACAGTCCGCCAAGGAAACGGTCAAAACGGCTGAGTCCAGCTTCCTTCATCAGCCAGCGAGCGATTTTGGCGGCGACGCCAAAAATCAACACGATCGCGAAGAAGATGAGAAGAAACGCCAGAATCTCAGCAAACCACTGGTTCTTCAAAAACTCTTCAAACCACTCTGCCAGGCTGCGGTATTTCCAGGCAGCCACGAGATAGCCGATAACAAGGCCCGCCATGGTCAGGGCTTCGGAAAAAAAGCCCTGAATTGCCGCCGCGACAACGTTCAAAACGACTAATGCACAAATCAACCAATCCGCCAGGCTCATCGCGAGCTCCTGCGGTCCGGGCTGTCACAAACCGTCAGTTCATCCATCCAGCTTGTGCCCCGTAAGTTGGAAATACGCCTCGAGATACTTTTCGCTGGTCCGGCGCGCCACGTCTGGGGGGAGGGCGGGCGCAGGCGGTTGTTTGTTCCAGTGAATTTGCTCGAGGTAATCACGAACATATTGCTTGTCGTACGACTCCTGCGGCCGGCCCGGCGCGTACTTATCGGCGGGCCAGAAGCGGGAGGAATCCGGTGTCAGAACTTCGTCGGCCAGCGTGATGCCTTTGGCCGTGCGTCCAAATTCAAACTTCGTATCGGCGATGATGATGCCGCGCTGGCGGGCATAAGCGGCCGCCTTATTGTAAATCTGCAGCGTTAGATCGCGCAGGCGAGTCGCGTCATCGCGGCCTACGATGTTACACATCTGATCGAATGAGATGTTTTCGTCGTGGCCAGTCACGGCCTTCGTCGCCGGAGTGAAGATCGGCTCAGGGAGTGCGTCCGATTCTTTCAGGTTCGCCGGGAGCTGGATGCCACAAACCGAGCCGGTCGCTTTGTATTCCTTCCACGCAGAACCCGAGATATATCCGCGCACAACGCATTCGACGGGAAACATTTCGCATCGTTGCACGAGCATCGAGCGTCCCCGGAGTTGATCGGCATATTTGCGGATCTGGGCCGGATAGGCGTCGACATCCGCGGTGATGAAGTGATTGGGAACCACGTCGGAAAGAAAATCGAACCAGAACAGAGAAATCTGGGTCAGCACCCGCCCTTTCTGGGGAATGCCGGTGGCCAGGATGCAGTCGAAGGCGGAGATGCGGTCGGTGGCTACGAAAAGCAGCCGCTGATCGTCGACGGTATAGACGTCACGAACTTTTCCGCTGCCATGAAGTTGGAGATCTGTGAATTCGGTTTGCAACAGAACGGGATCGAGAAGATTGGTGACCATAAAGAAATTTTACAGGCAAGGAGCGTTGGGTATTCTAGCGGGTCAAGAAATTTTGTCAACGATTCTGCGCACGTTTCGTGTGACGCCGGGCACGCAGCTTAATCGAGAAAGGTTGACAGGATACGCGTCGGCTCGAAAGCCCGCCAGCTAAGGCTTTTGACATAGCGGAACTGTGGAAAAGCTGAGGAACGAAGTGGATAACGTGGACGGACTCTGATTCTTAAACCGAAGGACTAGCCCGAGCCCGGTTTCTAGGCATGAGCAGCGCGGCCGTCAATCCAACTGCGACGACTATAGATAAATGGAATGGTAGGATGGCGTAGCCGCTTGGAGTATTTCCTTTAAGCGTTTCCGAACCGCACCGAAACCAGCTTCGACACGCCCGGTTCCTGCATGGTCACGCCATACAGTACGGGCGCGATGCTCATCGTCTTCTTGCTGTGGGTGATCAGCACAAACTGGGTCTGCAGGCTCATCTCTTTCACCAGTTCGGTGAAGCGGCCGATGTTGGCCTCGTCCAGCGGGGCGTCGACCTCGTCGAGAATGCAGAACGGGCTGGGCGTGTACTGGAAAATTCCCACCAGCAGCGCCAGAGCGGTCAGAGCTTTTTCGCCGCCGGAGAGCAGCAAAACGCTCTGGAGCCGCTTGCCCGGAGGCGAGGCGACCACATCGATGCCGCTCTCCGCGCTGTTTTCCTCGTCGGTGAGCTTCATGAATGCCTGTCCGCCGCCGAAGAGTTTCTTGAAGGTCTCGCGGAAATTTTCGTTGATCCTGGTAAATGCTTCTTCGAACTTTTGCCGCGAAACCTGATCGATCTCGCGGATGGTTGCCGTTGTGTTCTCGATCGATGTGATCAGGTCTTTGCGCTGAGTGTCCAGGAAGGCGTGCCGCTCGGAGGTTTCCTTGTATTCCTCCAGAGCCATCATATTGACCGGGCCCATGGCTTCGAGCTTCGAGCGCATGTCACGATAAAGTTGATCCTCGGCGGCAAGCTGCTCGCCGATGACGGGAGTGATGCTGCCGTCCGACATCAAAACGGAGCGTTCGATTCCCAGCTCGTTCAGGCAAGTGTCAGCCATGTGCTGCGCGTCGGATTGCAATTTGGCAAGGTGGGCAGAAAGCTCGCCGCGGCGATCACGTGCCTGATCCAGCAGCAAGCGGCTCTGCCGCAGAAGTTCTTCGAGTTCGCCCTGCCGGGCCCGAAGCTGCTCCGTTTCAAACTGCAGCAGTCCATCGCGTGCCTGCGCGGCGTTGCGCTCGGCTTCGAGATCAAGCGCCTGCTGAGCGAGTTCCTGGTTTTCAGTTTCGCGCTGCAGTTTTTCGGCGGCCGCAGATTCGATCTGCGTGGCCAGCGTCTGGCAGCGTTCGTTCATTTCTGAGAACAATGATTCGATTCGCTGCAAGATCGCCGCTGCCGACCGATGCCGCTCTTCCAGCGTGGCCACCCGAGCGGCACGCTCCGACGTGATGCGTGCCGACTCCTCGCGGCTCTGCCGCAATCGGGCAAGCGATTCCTGCGCCGACGCCATCTGCTGCTCCAGTTGCGCGCGCTGTTCCTCGATGGCGGCGATCTCGGCGTGTCGCGCACAGACGATGCTTTCCTGCTCCGCCCGTTCCGCGACCAGGCGCTTCAACTCCAATTGCGCGACGTTCAGCCACTCAGAGACTCGCGCCATCTCGGAATCGAGTTGCCGCAGCATGTGGCCGGAAGTCATGGCCTGATGTTCCGCTTCGCGCTTCTCGCCTTCCAGCCGCTCCAGCAGGAAAGTGAGATCTTTGATCTCGCGGCCGAGCATCAGCACGCGCGTTTCTTCTTCGCGCAGCGCCGATTCGATCTCTTCCAGTTGGCGCAGCACTTCGCGAAGTTCGCGCTTCATGGAAAGCGGTCCCTCGGCGCGCTGCTTGCCGCCAGTGACGGTCACGTTGTGGAAACATTCGCCCGATTGCGACAGGAAGAATGCGTCTGGATTTTCCAACGCCAGCCCGCGCGCAACATCGGCTTGGGGAACGATGTAGCCGTCGCGCAGCTTGGGCAGGATCACTTCGAGGGACTTGCCGAATCCGTTGAGCACGCGAATCGTGCTCTTGAGCGGAACGATCTGCGCGGCCGGAGGCGCGCAGTGCGCCGCCTCGTCGAGTACGAACGAGAATTTCGCCTGCGCGTCCTCGGGATGAACCAGAAATGTGGCGCGTCCGTCAACGTCGGTGCGCAGCATGCGCAAGCCCTCGTCGGCGGCATCCCAGGATTTCACGACGACGTAGTTCAATTCATCGCGCAGAAAATCCTCGACCACGCGCTCGTACTTGGGTTCGACTTCCAGAAAATCCGCGAGCACGCCGACGGGCGCGAGACCGCTGTGCATAACGCCGGACTGGAAAAGTCGGCGCACCGATTCCGTGGAATAGCCGTGCTCAGCGATGACGGCTTCGAGCGATCCTTTTTTGCCGAGCGCGGTGGCAAATTCCGCGCGCAGAACATCGAGCCGCGACTTGGCCCGTGTCTCTTCCTGCTTTTTTGATTCGATCAGGCGGCGAATCTGGCTGATCTCTTCGGCGATTCCGCTGACGCGCTGGGTTACGGTTTCAAATTCCAGGGCGAGTTGGCCGCGTTGTCCGCCGAAAGCTTCAATCTGAGCGTTCGTATTGAGGATCTCGGTTTCCAGTCGCCGCGATTCGCGATCGGCCCCGGCGAGGCGCTCTTCGGCCTGAGCAAGCTGATTCCGGAGACGCGCCGCCGATGAGACGGTGTCAAAGATCGCGACGCGGAATTCTTCCTGCTGCCGTTCGATTTCCGCCAGATTTGCGGACGCGTTCGCGGCGTCCTGCTGGCAGGCAAGCAGATCCGCCTGCGCTGCGGCCAGATCGCCGGCGGCGGATTCGAGGATCTGGCGATTCGATTCGCGCTCGGACTCCAAGGCTGTCAGGCGATGGTGCGCCTGCGCCAATTCGGCCTCTGCCGTTGCGGTTCGCACCAGCAATTCGGCGCACCGTTCTTCGTTGTGGCGACGGCGCGCGTGCGCGCGGTCGATTTCCATTGCGATCTGGTTGATGCGATCCCGGTTCTCACGCAACTCGGCTTCAATCGCGTATCCGCGTTGTGTGCCCTCGGCATGCTCCGACTCGAACTGCTGCACGGTCTCGGCGCGATGCTGCATTTCTTCGGCGAGCGCGTTCAGTTGGGCATCGATCTCGGCGTTCTCATGTTCGAGGACCGCGAACTTGCTGGCCAGGACCAGTCGCAGCTTGGCGCGCATTTCGTCGCGCAGTCGCGCGTAGCGCTCGGCTTTCGACGCCTGTCGCTTCAGCGAATTCATCTGCCGCGTAACTTCGTCAAAAATGTCATTGACGCGCGCCAGGTTCAGCTTGGCATCTTCGAGCCGCGCCTCGGCCAGGCGTTTCTTGGTTTTGAATTTCGTGATGCCGGCGGCTTCTTCGAGAATGGCGCGGCGATCGGTTGGACGGCTGCTCAAAATCTGTCCAATGCGTCCCTGCTCGATCAGCGCGTACGATTCCGGCCCCAGCCCCGTGCCCATGAAAAGTTCTTGAATATCGCGCAGGCGGCAGAGCTTGCCGTTCAGCAGATACTCGCTGTCGCCGGAGCGGAACAGGCGCCGCGTGACGTGAATCTCCCCATGCCGGAACGGTTGCTGATTGAATTTACGGCGGCGAATCTTGAGAACTACATGTGGAGCGGGAGTTCCAATCGCGGCCAGTGCCTGCGGCGCGGTCACGTTGTGCACAGGAAGCGCGAATATCGGTTCATCGTCAGGGAAGGCAATGGCAATGGTGTTGACCTTCGTGCGCGGAATCTCGACTTCTTCCATCCGGCCTGGCTGCGCGTCTTCGACGGCGTGTTCCGTTTCTTCGGCGGCACGGGAGCGGATCGCGGCTTCATCCCAATCGTCGGCGAGATGGGCCTCGTCGGGCATGTCGTCCTGAATGTCGATCTCGGTGGGCGCGCTTGCCGCGGAACCGCCGCACTGCTCCGGATCGATAAGCGTGAGCGACACCTCGGCCATGCCGGTCGGCTTGCGATCGCGCGTGCCGGCAAAGATGACGTCTTCCATGCGCGATCCACGCAGCGTTTTCGCCGACTGCTCGCCCAGCACCCACGAGATGGCGTCGGCGATGTTCGACTTGCCGCAGCCGTTCGGCCCGATGATGGCCGCCACGCCGTCCCCGTGAAACTTGAGTTCGGTGCGGTCGCAGAACGACTTGAACCCGAGAATCTGAAGCTTCTTCAGTTTGAGCAACGCTCACTCCTTCGAAACCAGTTGCCAGTTGTCAGTATCCGGTACGGCATCGGTATCCTCAAAATTGCGGGTGCCCACTTCTCCCGATGGTGCCAGAAGTGGGACTTTTCGGAATCAGGGTGCCCCATGTCTCGCCGAACTTACGCGACAATGCGGTCGATGTCGCAGAAGCGAACCTATTGACCAAACGGATTCCTCCCACGCCTGAAACGATGCCAATTTCTCGAGCACACAAATCCTCGCATCCCCGGCTGGAGAGGGCGCACACAAATTTAAGCTACTGTAACGGTGAAATCCTGCCGGGGTCAAGCAATATAACACTATATCTTGTATAGCATTGGAGAGGACCTCGTCATATTGCACAGACATTGCAGCACTTGGTCAAACCGTTTCTGGAGACGAAGAACGAGGCGGGAGAACCGCGAGAGCAAGATAAGGCTAGCGCAGGACGAACCATGAGTGCAATCGAGATCTTTCGCCAGCGAAGGAAGTTCATTGGTCCGACTGCTTCCCCAAATGGCCAGTGTGTTCTATCCTCGCCTTTTCAGGGAGAAGCACGATGCCACCGCGCCCTCGTATCTTCATCTACCTGGTTCTGGTTTTCTCGTTCAGTTCAGTTTTCTACCTTCTCTGTTTTCGGCATGGGATGAAAGCGCCGTACGTGTTCGGACTCATGTGGTGTCCCGCCGTCGCAGCGATATTGACCTGCCTTTTGACGAAACGACCATGGCACGAGTTCGGATGGCGACTGGGAAAATCGAAATATCTGTTGGCAGGATGGGCATTCCCCTTACTGTATATATGGCCGGCTTACCTGCTGGTTTGGGCGACTGGGGTAGGAGGCTTCCCCGAAGCGCAACAAGTCGAAAAGATACGGGGCATACTGCACATGCCTTCGGCCCCCACGTGGGCTCCGCTCATGTTGTACTACTTGATCGGCTCGGTGGCGGCAGTCCTGTTTAGTTGCATTTGGGTCGTCGGTGAAGAGATCGGCTGGCGCGGCTTTCTCGTCCCGGAGTTGATCAAGGTAACTTCCTTCACGCGCACCGCCTTGATCAGCGGAGTGATCTGGACCGCCTGGCACTCACCGCTGATTATCTGGAGCCATTACAACTCGGGGGCTCCGGTGTGGTACTCGCTTGCCTGCTTTGCCACATTGACCATCGCGGCCAGCTTCGTCTTCGTTTGGCTAACGATCAAGTCGGGGAGCTTCTGGCCGGCCGTACTTTTGCACGCCTCCAACAATGCCATGATCGAGGGTTACTTCAGCCCGCTTACCGTCGAACGGGCACGAACCAAGTACTTTGCCGGTGAGTTTGGTTGCGGGATGTTGCCTTTCATTGTCTTCAGTGCCTGGCTGGTGTGGAAAAGCTTCACCGAAGTAAACGGCCGGTGTGGAGCCCGCAACGCCCGTCTAGCCAATTGACGCCAGGCGATTGCGCTCAAAATGCTATCGCCGGAGGGACAGCCGAAGGCGGCTGTCCCTCATATTCCGAGTTGAGTCCTGCTAGCTACCCAGCTTCTCAAAGAACAGGCAAATCGTTTCAATCCCGCGATGGAAGTTCGGGATGTGAAACTTCTCGTTGGGTGCGTGCAGGTTGTCGTCGGGAAGGCCGAATCCCATCATCACGGATGGAATTTTCAGCACGTCTTGAAAATCGGTGACAATGGGAATCGATCCGCCGCTGCGGATGAAGACCGTATCTTTCTTGAACGTATCATGCAGCGCCTCGGTCGCGGCCTCGATGTACTTGTTGTCGGTTGAGACCACGCACGCCGGTCCTTTGCTCCAGATTTTGATTTTCGTCTCGATCCCTTTCGGCGTGTTCTTCTTCACGAATGCCTGGAATTTTTTCAGGATGTCATCGGGATCCTGATTGGGCACGAGCCGCATCGAGACTTTCGCCTTCGCTTTGGCCGGAATCACGGTCTTAGCGCCGTCGGCGATGAAGCCTCCGGGCATGCCGTGGACTTCGAGCGTGGGCCGTGCCCAGGTGCGGTAGAGGACCGAGTATCCGGGTTCGCCGGTCAGTACTTTCGATCCAACCTCGGTCTTGCGGTAGGTCTCTTCGTTGAACGGTAGCCGCTTCCAGGCTTTCAGTTCGGCTGCGGTCGGGGCTTTCACGCCTTTGTAGAATCCCGGGATCAGGACTTTGCCCTTGGAGTCTTTCATCTTGCTGATCATCTCGATCAGCGCGAAAAACGGATTCGGCGCCGCCCCGCCGTACATGCCGGAGTGCAAGTCGGTCTTGGCGCCGTAGGCCTCGATCTCGGTGTAGACGAGGCCGCGCAGTCCCACGCACAGCGTGGGAAGATCCGGCGCGAACAATTCGGTATCGCAGACCAGCGCGAAATCGGCTTTGAGCTTGGCTTTCTGCTTGCGGATATATTCCGCGATCGATTCGCCTCCAACTTCTTCTTCGCCTTCAAATAGCACTTTCACGTTGATGGGCAGCTTGCCGCCGCCAGTCTGCATCAGCGCTTCGAGGGCTTTGACTTCCATCCAGAGCTGGCCTTTGTCGTCGACCGCGCCGCGGGCGTAGATATTCTGATTGCGCTCGGTGGGTTCGAACGGCGGCGTGTGCCACTCGTCGAGCGGATCGGGCGGCTGCACATCGTAGTGCGCGTACATGAGCACGGTCGGCTTGCCAGCGGCATGCAGCCAGTCGGCGTAGATCAGGGGATGCCCCTTGGTCGGGATGATCTCGACATTTTCCACGCCGATGCGGCGCAGTTCGCTGGCCACGAAGTCGGCGGCTTTCTGAATGTCGGATTTATGTTCTTCCAGTGTGCTGATGCTGGGGATGCGGAGAAGGTTTTTGAGTTCGCTAACAAAACGCTGCTGGTTGCTGCGGGCAAAATCGACGGCCGGAGAAGCCATGAGAAAGTCCTTTCTCGTTTCGACGGTGAGGATCTCGGAGGACAACGCAAGACTGGCGGGTTCGAGCTCCGAGCAAACGAATCAGTATAGCGCGACGGGAGGCGACTTGCCTGCAATGCGGGAAGCTTTTCACGACGGAGGACACAGAGGGCACTGACACAAAACGAGAATTTCTGATCTGGGATAGGACAGGCTATGGATTCGTTTCGGAATCGACTAATTCCATCTTTCCGTTGCGAAGTTCGTAGGTGTTGACGGTTACCTTTTCCGCTTTCCTGTCCCAGGACGAGATTTCCTGGCGAATTAACGTGTAATGGCCGACTTCATACTGATAGGTGTCGTTTTGCCAGTCGGAGGCGCTGCCGTTGGAATGTGTGGTGATCTGCTTTTTCTTCGCGTCAAATTCGGGGCTACAAAGATTGTTGCTTAGAAACTCGTTGTGAACGAACTGATTTGTAACCGGGTCATAAAGAAAGAAATCGTATGAGCAGTTTCCCGTCGCTCCGCAGTTGCTAAGGATCTGCAGGTCCTTGTAGCCATCGAAATTGGCGTCAACGGGGGTCAGCAAGTTCTTTTCGAGTTCAGAGGCGGACGACCCCATGCCCCAGTCGGTGAATTGTTCGATTGTTTGAACGATGGTCGTGCTGGGTTCTTCAGTGATCTCGAGCTCGCCGAGGGTATTGTCTGGTTTCCCCAGAAAATGAAAGATGAACAGCGGAAGGTCCGTGCTGATCCGATAACGACAGACAACCCCGCCGCGGAGGTCTGGTTGGCCGGGGAAATAATACGGCAGCTTGCTCAGGGGGATTTCGCCCACGTAGGGCTGCAGTTTGCATCCGTCTCTGTCAGATGGCTTGACTGAGTCGTCGGCGGGCGGGTTCGCTTTTGCGGTTGGAGAATTTTGCGCACCGGTGACGGGCCCGCACGCGAAGAAAAATACCAGAGCCGTCGCTAGAAGAATTCTGGTTCGCTCCATGCGCGGAGTTTAGCAAGCGGCGTCATCGCGGGCTCATGACGTTGGTAATATGTTGCACCGACGTGAGAAGGCTCTCAGGGTGGAATCGAGAATTCAGGCAGCCTTGGATGTAAAGCGCTGAGGATCGAAGGCCTTCAAATCATAACCAGCCGCGCTGCCGGCAATCACGTTCGCCATGATGTGCGCTGTGATGGGAGCAAGCAGGATTCCGTCGCGGAAGTGGCCGGTAGCGACGAAATAGCCGGGAGTTTCCGTTGCGCCGAGAATCGGTAGCGCATCGGGAGTTCCGGGGCGCAGGCCTGCCCAATCCTCCAGAATTTTGGCATCGGCGAGTTTGGGAACCAGCGCGAGCGCGGCGTGATGCAGGCGCTGAATCGTCGCCCGGTCGGTGCGTTTGTCGAATCCGGCTTCTTCGACGGTCGCGCCCACGAGCAGGCGTCCGTCGCTGCGGGGAATCAGATAGACCTCGGGCGAGCGAATGACGTGCCGGATCAGGTCGCGTTGGGGCATGACGAGGCACAACATCTGTCCTTTGATGGGCCGGGTCGGGAATGGTTGAGGGGCGATCTGGCCGGCCCAGGCTCCGGCACAATTGATGACCTTCGCGGCGGGGAAGGATGTCTTGGTCGTGGTGACGCCGCTGGCATGACCGTGTGCAATGTTGACTTTCGTCACGGGATCGCCCGAAGAAAAATCCACGCCGCGATTTTTCGCTGCCTTGATTGCCGCTGCGGTGAGCGCTCGCGGATCGACGCTGCGCTCTTTCAAATAAAAGGCTGGCCGCTTGGGATCGGCGAGCGCCGGCTCCAGTTCCGCCAGCGGCGCTGGTAACAGACTCGACAGCCTGAACCCCGGGCGCTCATGCACATGTTCAGGAGAAGGAAACACGATGGTTCCTGCATCCCGCAGGTCGACTTTCATCCCCGATTCCACTTCCACCTCATGCGCAAATTCGGGATACATCTTCGCGCTCTCTATCGCAAGCGGTTGCAGCGGTTCAGGGGTCTCGGCGGAACAATCCACCAGCATTCCACCGGCGGCGTGCGAAGCTTCGCGACCGGGTTCTCCACGTTCGACCACCAGCACGATCGCTCCGCGTTTGCGCAATTCAATGGCGAGCGAGACGCCGATGATGCCGCCGCCGACGATGATCACATCCCAAGTCTTCACGAAGGAAATTGTAAAGGGGGAAACGACAAGAGAGTTTACAAATCACGAACTGGCGTCCGACTTTGATCCGTTGGATGCGGCCTTCACGCTCGCTTCGCTCGCGGGGCGGAGGAATGCCTCCGCCCCTACGCGAATCATCTAGCCCTGGACGCATTCACCGGGGTCCCCAGCGCGCGCGCCTTTCGCGTGGCGGGGTGGTTGTCCGGGGCTGCGCGCAAAGCGCGCAATGGCGAGATGTCTCTCGATGCGGGATGACATCTTCTTCTGGCCTGCATACAATGTTTGATGTGAAAAAGACATTTCTAGCCTGTGTAGCTCTGGGCATAGCTGTTCTGGGAATGTCCACTGCCCTATTCGCGCAAAAAGACAAAGACTCTGATGAGTTCGGGCCGACCTCGTGGCTGAACTTTCTCATTCTCAAGGATGACAACGGCAAGCCAGTGCGCAATGCCGCCGTGATCATGCATCCCGTCAGCCAAAAGGGCAAGCAGGAGCAGGGCGGCATGGAATTGAAAACCAACGCCGACGGCAAGTGCGATTACAACGGGGTTCCATACGGCATGTTGCGCGTGCAGGTTCTAGCACAGGGATTCCAGACCTACGGCCAGGATTTCGATATCGATAAACCGAAGGTTGACCTGACCATCAAGTTGAAGCGGCCGCAGCATCAGTATTCGATCTACGGCAGCCAACCGGCGGATACGAACTCGGCCCCAAAAGACAATTCGTCTCCCGACCAGAACAAACCGAATTAGTGCGCAGTTTCCCGGGCGAAAATCCTATGGACTACTTGCTCAAGACCGAACCGACGACGTATTCCTTTGCCGATCTACAACGTGAGAAAAGCACGCTATGGGATGGCGTCTCGAATCCCGTGGCCCTGAAACATCTGCGCGCGATGAAACCCGGCGAGCGCCTCGTCATCTACCACACCGGCAACGAGAAGAGCGCCGTAGGAACGGCGTCGGTTGTGTCGGTGGATGCGTCGGACGCCAGGAATCCGCAGGTGAAGATCAAAGTCGGGCAGGCGACTGCGAAACCGGTAACTCTTGCCGAGGCGAAGGCCAATAAACTCTTCGCGGATTCTCCGCTGGTGAGGCAGGGAAGACTAAGCGTTGTGCCGCTGAACGAAGCGCAGTTTAAATTCCTGACCGGCGAATAACCAACTGTACATCTGCTGCGCGCGAAATCCCTCGCCCCGCCGGTGAAAGCGCGGGGGCTTCGGGATGACGCCCTTTTGCGATGTTTCGATTTAGACCACTTTCGCGTCGCGGCGGATCAGGAAAGAATCCAGCAGATACCCCAAGCCCAGCGTGAATGGAATCGCTCCGAAAGCCCCGGCCATCATGGCATCAGGTTCGTATCGGGCCAGGATGCTGAAGGCTAGCATGTAGCCGACCGCTGCGGCGATGCACAGAATTCCATACCTTCGCGAACGCGCGCTCTGGGTAAGTTCATCTTCCATGGGCACGGATACGCCCCGCTGAATCGCGGCCAGCCGTTCCTCGCTGCGCAGCTTGCGCACGCGGTAAAACATGTACATGGCGAAAACCGCCGTGGGCATTCCAAAGATCATCACGACCGCTGCCAAACCCGTGATTCCGTCCATGATGGATTCTCGTTTCCGCTCAGTCTCAACTGAGCCCGGTTGTTTTGCTGCTCACCGGTAAATACGTTCACGACGCGCAAAAAGTTCCATCCTGGCCAACTCAGGCCGAGCCGTATGCTTCCAAGCCATTTGTGTGATAGCTTGGGGTGGGCTCGGGTCGCTCTCGGAGAATGCATGAACACTGCAAGATCTCGCGGGATGCGTTCCGCATTGCCCGCGTTCGGTTGTCTGGCCATCCTGCTCGCAGCGCAGTCCCTCCACGCCCAGGAAACGAAGGAGAAAGTCACGGTCGATGACGTCGACCGTACCTTTCTCGTGCGCCTGCCCAAAGGCTACAGCGCCCAGCAACACTATCCCGTCGTGATTCTGTTGCATGGCATGAATCAAGACGCCGACGACATGGAGCGGCTGACTGGGTTCGATCAGATTGCCGACAAAGACGGCATCATCGCCGTGTATCCCTTTGCGCTGCATGGACGCTGGAATGTCGGCGTGCGTCCCAAGGAACACGAAGAGCAGCCGATGTACCCCAGGCGCCGCCGCTACGGCGGTGGCTACCCCGGAGGCGGCGGGGGTGGTGGTGGATATCCCCCGGGTGGCGGAGGTGGCGGCTATCCCGGCGGTGGAGGCCAGCAGCAGCCGCAGTCACAGCCTCGGCACGAGGAACAGCCGGAGGTCGACGACATCGGATTCTTCAATCAGATGATCGATCATCTGACCACGAAGTTTTCGGCTGATCCCTCGCGCATCTACGTGGCTGGCCTGTCGGAAGGCGGCTTCATGGCGATGCACGTGGGCTGCTCTGTGTCAGACAAAGTTGCGGCGATCGCAACCGTCGGTGCGACCATGCCGAAAACGATGGTCTGCCTGCCGAGCCGCACCGTTTCGCTGATGATGATCACGGGCACTTCGGACCCCCTCGTTCCGCACGGCGGAGGCACGGAGAAAAACCTGAATCTCGCCACGCTTTCGGCTGACGATAGCGCGAAGGCATGGGCGAAAATCGACCACTGCGGCGACAAGCCCGCGCACAGCAAATTGCCGTCGAAGAGCAAGGGCGGTATGGAAACAAAAATCGATACTTTCGAGGGCTGCGGCCAAGGCGCGCAAGTCGTTCTGTATAGCGTGAAAGGCGCGGGCAATACCTGGCCTGGCGGGGAACAATACGAACCGGAGAACACCATCGGCAAGACCAGCAACGACTTCAGCGCGAATGAAGTGATCTGGAATTTCCTGGTGACCAAGAAAATGGGAGACAAAAGCAGTTCCGGGGAATGATTCCGCGGGCGGAATTTTGCTTACTCACTCTGTTAATTCGCGGGGGGGGGGCGAAACGACTCTCCGCGATTTTTGCATTGCGATGCGAGCGCACGGCAAAGGAAGAATCGGATACGGCCACAGGTCACTTTCGACCCATCAACTTTCGAATGGCTTAGTCCTTATGACTAACGCAACGAGCGTTGTCTGTAGGAAAAAGAAAACAATGCAGATCAGAACGCGCAGCGCGCACTCATTTGTTCCAGTTTTATGAGTGTGCGGCGATTTTACTTGCCATCAAATAAATTCAGAGTTAAAAATTCCGCACGCTGAATCCGGCTCCCTGGGCCCACTAGCCAGAAACAGCACCCGCGTCGCTCCGGCCGTACTCCAGCGCCATTCCGGCTGTATCACTCATTTCAACGAGCAAACAGGAGGTAGTTGTGTCTAAGTTGAGATTCGCCTCTCTACCTTTGGCGCTGTTGTTTGTCGCCAGCGTAGCCTCAGCCCAAACCGATCCCGGAGTTCAGAGCGCCAGCCGCGGCACCGGCGCAACCATCATCAATCCGTCGAACGACCCGAGCGGCTTCACGGCCTTCTTCAACGACGGTTTTAATCGCTTCCAGGCCGTGGAAACAGTTTCCAATTCCGCCAACAACGGTCTTGGTCCACGATTTAACTCCAATCAGTGCAGTTCCTGCCACGCACAACCCGCGATCGGCGGATCTGGCGCTTCCGCAAATCCACAGTTTCAGTTCGTCAGTAGTGGCGTAGCTCCCAACAATGCAACCCCGTCGTTCGTTACAGCGAATGGTCCGACCCTTGAAGCTCGCGCTCCGTTTTTCCTCAACTCCTCCGGAGAAGCCAACACCGGGGCTCCTAATGGCGGCGTCGAGGACCTGTTCACTGTTGCCGGACGTCCGGATGCCGGCAACTGCAATCTGACGCAGCCGAACTTTGCGGCTTATCTGGCGGCAAACGATCTGATCTTCCGCATCCCAACGCCTACTTTCGGCGCTGGGTTGATCGAGAACCTGGATGATTCGGCGCTGCTAACCAACCGGGCGAAGAATCTCTCGAACACACTTGGCATTGCCGGCACCTTCAACCGCAGCGGCAATGATGGCACGATCACACGTTTCGGCTGGAAGGCACAAAACAAGTCGCTGCACATGTTTGCCGGTGAGGCCTACAACGTCGAAATGGGAATCAGCAACGAAGTGTTCCCCCAGGACCGGCCTCTGCCCGAGGAAGAACTATCTGCGGGACTGCCCTCGAGTTGTTTGAACCTCACTGGAACCGGTTACCCGGAGGATACGTCGAATCCAAATCAGACAACAAATGCCGCGGTTCTTGACGATGTCTCGGCGTTTGCCAATTTCATGCGCTTCCTGGCTCCGCCACCAACGGGCCCAGTCGTGCTGAACGGAGCGCAGGTCCCTGCCAGCGTGATCGCCGCAGGCAGTGCTTTGTTCAGCTCGATCGGTTGCGCCGCTTGCCACAATCCGAGCCCCGGTGCGACGCAGGTTTCGAACTTTGTCCCCGCACTCAGCAATGTCCCGGTGAATGCTTTCTCGGATCTTGAGATCCATAACATGGGCACCCGACTCGCGGATAACGTCTCGCAAGGCAACGCGGGTGGGGACCAATTCCGCACAGCTCCGTTGTGGGGTTTGGGACAACGAATCTTCCTGCTGCACGATGGCCGGACCACCGATTTATATACGGCCATCGAGGATCACAAGAGCAACAAGAGCGAAGCTACGACTGTGATCAACAACTTTAACAAACTCACTACTGCTCAACAGCAGGAGTTGCTGGACTTTCTGCGCTCGTTGTAGTTACTTGCATTTGCGACTGGCGGGACGCGTTAGCATCTCGCCAGTCCTTGCCAGCCCGAGGCATGACGGCAGCCAATGCTCCAGGCCCGCCGCTGAGGGTGTTTCGATTCAAGGACGATATGAACTGCAGGTTTTTGTATTTCATCTTCTTGGTGGCCTTGTCCGCTCCGTTAGTGGCTGAAACACAAGCCCAGAATTCGGACAGCAGCAAAAATAAATCCTCCAAGAACCAACAATCGCAGATTAAAGTTCCGAAGGAAGCCATTATCGTGAAAGGCGCATGGTCGAGCGCTAGCGATTCCGTAACCCCGGTTCCGGAAGCGGCAACCGTGGCGAAAAATGTTTTCAGCGATCCATACTTCGGAATTGCCTATGCGGTGCCGCAAGAGTGGACCGAGGAATACGAAGGTCCCCCACCTTCGGAAAACGGCCGCTATGTGCTCGCGCAAGTTGGTCCGCCGGAAACGGAAGACGGACCTGCCTCGGCAAGCATGCTGATTACAGCCCAGGACATGTTTTTCACATCCACCCCCGCGGCCAACGCTGTGGAACTCACCGCGTATACGAAAGACCATTTGCAGATCGACTACAAAGTTCAGACTGGGCCCAGGGTGATTACGATCGCTGACCACTCTTTCAGTTTTTTTGCCTATTGGTCTCCGGTGGCAGAGCTACATTGGTATGTTCTTGCAACGGAAATCCGCTGCCACGCAGTGCAGTTTGTGCTGACCAGCCGCGACACTAAACTATTGGACCGCTTGTTGCTCGATCTGAACGGAATGAAATTGCCGGCTAATGTCAGCGCCACAGCCGGAGACGGCGGAGGGCCCTTTCCCGTTTGCATCAAGGATTACGCCCGGGACGAAAATGTATTGGCGCGAGTTGATCCGGTGTTTACTGAACATCGGTTCAATCCCATTCCGGTCCGGATCATCATCGATAAGCAAGGCAGGGTAAAACACATTCACCTCATCAGCGCCTTTCCCGGTCAGGCAAGGGCGATCGCCGATGCGCTGCAGCAATGGAAGTTCAAACCGTACGCCATCGAAGGAAAGCCAGTTGAAGTGGAAACAGGAATCCTGTTTGGGCACGCTGCGAATCCACCTGCAGCGCACGGGTCGGGATCAACGAGGCACTAGGAAACGCTTGCGGCCCGGAGGATTCTGATGGATGCGATGATTACGCGATGGCTTTTCTGAGTTCCCGGCGCAGGATTTTTCCCGAGGCCGTTTTCGGCACGGCGTCCACAAAATGCACTTCCCGCGGCTGCTTGTAGTGCGTCAGACGGTCGGCGACAAAGGCACAGAGTTCATCGCCCAGCTTCCCGCTGTCGACAAATCCATCGCGTAGCGCAACAAAAGCGACAGGGATCTCGCCAGCCGCGGCGTCGGCGCGCCCGACGACTCCGCATTCCTTCACCGCAGGGTGTTCCATCAACACCGCCTCCACTTCTGCCGGAGCCACCGAAAACCCCTTGTACTTGATCATTTCCTTGCGGCGATCGACTACGCGGTAAAAGCCTTCGCGGTCGCGGGTCACGATATCTCCGGACCAATACCAGCCGTCGCGCAATACCGCAGCCGTGGCTTGCGGATCTTTCCAATATCCCAGCATGAATTGCGGCCCGCGCATGACCAACTCGCCCGGCTGATCGCTTGGAGCCTGCGTGAGATCGTCAATATCTTCCATGGGATCCAGATCTGATTGCGACAATACGCGGCAATCGGTTTGCGGCACTGGATGCCCGATCGAGTCGGGGCGATAGAGCTCGGGTTCGAGATAGCCCACATGCGTGACCGGCGAAGCTTCGGTCATGCCATATCCTTGACACACTGGAATTCCGGTTAACGCGGTGAATCGACGGGCGAGATCGGGTGGGAGAGGTGCGGCGCCACATTTGACCCACTGCAGTTTGTGCTGGCGCGGGAAGGTGCCAGCTTCCGCTGCCTGGCAAAAAGCGTTCAGCGCCGGCGGCACCAGCGGCATCATGCTGATTTCTTCTTCCGCGATCAGCCGCAGCATCTGTTCGACGTTGAAACGAGGTACAAGAACCAACGTTCCACCCAGCATCAATACAGGATTCAGCACAACGTTCAGCCCGTAGATGTGATACAGGGGCAGACAGCAGAGCATGCGATCCGAGCCACTGATTCTTGATGTGTTCGGCGCCACCAGCTGATACACATTGGCGACGAGATTGAAGTGCGAGAGCATCGCACCTTTGGGCAGGCCGGTTGTTCCGCTGGAGTAGGGAAGCGCCGCGAGCGTTTGCTCTGGAGACTTCTCGGGATTGGGCAAAACCGCAGTTGACGGCCTTAATAGACTGGCGAACGATTCGGCTCCGGCTGCGCTCTGGCGCGTGGTGTAGACCCTGCGCAAATGCGGGAGTTCTGCGAGATTGACTCCGCTGATCTGCGCGCCGTCAGTAATCAGGCAGACGGCGCCGGAATTCTCCAGTTGATAGCGCACTTCGCGTTCGCGATAGGTTGGATTGAGCAGCGTAGGAATCGCCCCTGCGAGCTCGATGGCATGAAAGGCGATGCAGAATTCCCAGGAATTGGGAAGGAAAATGGCTGCGATTTCTCCCGGCCTGATTCCGGCTGCCACCAGGCCGCGGGCCGCTCGTTCGACCTCGTCCCCATATTCTGCATAGGTGAGGCGCCGGCCTGAGGAAGCATCGATCAGCGCTGTTTTCTCCGCATGGCGCCGGCAGGACCCCAGGACGGCATCATGCACAAACAGACCATTCGGGTCGGCGTAGAGGCGCGTTCGTAACATGCCGGGAGAGATTGTACAGAAAGCCGCGAATATGCCAACAGGTTTCGCAAGGCAGGCGTTAGGGGGAGGGGTCAACCCCACTTCGCGAGGGTAATCAATCCCGCAGCTGACCCCTCGGACCGGCAAACTGAAATTGAGCCACAGCCCGATCAGCGGGCCAACCGGCGGAGGAACTCCTGTTCGTCCATGCGGTACTTGAAAGCTTTTCGGCCGTCGATGAAAACCACGGGGACTTCGTCGTTGAACTGGTGGCGCAGCTCGGCGTCGGAATCTACGTCGATTTCCTGCCAGCTGAACCCGCCGCGGCGCGACAGCTTGGCCAGGCTCTCTTTCATCACTTCACAGAGATGACAGCCTTTGCGCGAATAAAGCACGACCTGGCGGGGCTCCGGCATGCGTCGAGATTCTAGCGCGCAGGAGTGCAGGTTTTCCACAGCAAAGGCGAGCACGTTCCGGCGCGAGGGTTCGCAACCCGCACTCAGGGAACAGCTTTGCTCTGTGATTCTACTCACAGCGGAACCGGCAAGCATCTGCTCTCATTACGACCAAGTGCGGTTGGTTGGCTGCCGTTGCCGGATCGGGCTCCAAGGGGGGTGCCCATGAAAAAGCGAGCTGCAGGTTGCGTGCTCTGCATCGGTAAGGATCTATTGAATCTCAACCTTCGCTGTACCCTGCTCAAGGAACACGGCTGGGAGACCCTCAGCTTTGGCAATGCTCACGACGGGGTCTTTCGTTTTGCCCACGGAGACATTGGCTTGGTGGTGCTCGATCTCAACCAGGACGGCTCCGAGGCGGCTCTGATCGCTTCGGAACTAAAACGCCAACGTCCAGGCGTGCCGATCATCATGCTGATCCGGAACCGGGAAGCCCTAGCTGTTGGCGCCACTGCACAAGCCGACGCTGTTGTTTTGAAGTCCGAGGAAGAACTCGTCCTGCCGGATCGCGTTCGACAGTTGCTGGGATCTGCCTGACGCCTTCCACTCCCGATTCTCTGCGCAGTTCTTCCTGAACCTGCGCGGCAGGGTAGAATTCCCGGCATGCCTGATCTTTCTTCTAAACCTCTTCTGGGAAAGACCGCTCTGGTCACTGGAGCCGCTCGGCGGCTCGGACGCGCCAGCGCTCTGGCCTTGGCCCAAGCGGGCGCTGATGTCGCCATTACTTTCAGGAGTTCGTCGCGCGAAGCGCAGCAAACGGTGGTGGATCTTTCCGGTTGTGGTGTGCGCGCTTTTGCTTTTCGCTGCGACGTGACCGACGAGGCCAGTGTTCGCACCATGATGAGAGAAGCCGGCCGCGAACTCGGCCGGATCGATATTCTGGTGAACAACGCCGCCAATTATGAGACTGTTGAATTCGAAAAGCTCACCGTCGCGCAATGGGACGCGATCTTCGCCAGCAACACGCGTGGTCCTTTCCTGGCAACGCGTGAAGCGTTGCAGTACATGCGGAACCGTCGGAGCAGGAATCGAAAGGACGAGAAATCCACGCCGCCGATCGAAGGCAAGATTATCAACATGGGGTCGTTGGGAGGGATTCAGCCCTGGGCGACTCACGCTCACTACTGTTCCTCAAAGGCCGCTCTGCACATGCTCACCAAAGTCATGGCCAAGGCGCTGGCGCCTGAGATTGCAGTGAATGCTGTTGCGCCTGGAATGATCGACCTGGGGGACAAGTCCGCGGCGGCATTCATGCGAAAAATGGCCAAGCAAACGCCCATGCAGCGGAACGGCCGCGCCGACGAGCTTGCCGAAGCCGTGCTGTTTTTTGCCACCGCTCCTCAGTTCATCACCGGGCAGATTCTCGTCGTCGATGGCGGGCTCAGCCTTTAGTAGTCGTGAGGTGCCCCATTTCTCGCCGTTGTCGCGAGACATGGGAACGAAGCGCGGTATATTGGTGCGAATGAACAAATCGAAAGGCAAACCATCCAGGCGCATCACGACCGGGCAGAAGATTGCCGAAGTCAAATCCCGGCTATCCCCGCCCCGCATTGCTATCGCGATCATGGCTGCGGGCAAGGGAACCCGGCTTAAATCGCAGATTCCGAAAGTTCTGCATGAAGTTGGCGGCAGGCCGCTGCTCGAGCATGTCATTCGCGCGGCGGTGCGCGTCGTTCCAGCTGCCGATGTCTACGCGATCATCGGGCACGAAGCGGAACGCGTTCTTGCGGCTCTGCGGCACACCGGAGTGAATTTTGTTCTGCAGGCCGATCAGCGCGGCACGGGCCACGCGCTCATGGTCGCGCGCGAAGCTTTGGCCGGATACGACTATGTGATCGTTCTCTCCGGCGATGCACCGCTGATTACGCCTGAAACGATCGGGTTCCTTCGTGATTTTCACCTTCGCGAGGGTGCCGCCATGACGCTGCTCAGCGCCGATCTCGCCAACCCGACCGGATATGGCCGAGTCTTGCGGAAAAGTGCACGCAGCGCCGAAGTGCGGGCCATTGTCGAGGAAAAATCCGCGAGTCCAGCGCAAAAGAAAATGCATGAGATCAATTCCGGGTTCTACGTTTTTTCCGTTAAGGATCTTTATGGCCACATTGCGCAGCTTTCAACGGAGAATCCGCACTCCGAGTATTACCTCACCGACATGGCTGACGTGCTGCGCCGCGCCGGCAAACGGGTTGTGGCGTGGAAGACGGCAAATCCGGGCGAGGTTCTGGGAGGCAACACCCGCGCCGAACTGGCCGACATCGATCATTTCCTGCGCATGGCCAAGGCGCGTCAACTCATGGCGGATGGCGTCACGATTTTCTATCCCGCAACCTGCATAATCGACTCCGACGTCTCGGTTGGCGCCGACACCATCATTGAGCCCTACGTCCAATTACTCGGAACGACACGCATCGGCGCCGGATGCCACGTGCGCTCCTATTCTGTCATTCGCGATTGCGAGATTGGCGACAACGTCATCATTCGGCCCGGCTGCGTGATGAGCGAATCGCACATCGCGGCGCGCGCGGAAATCGGCCCCTATACCCATTTGCGGCCGGGAAGCGACATCGGCGAAGGTGCGCACCTGGGAAACTTCGTCGAGACGAAAAAGATCAAGCTGGGCAAGGGATCGAAGGCCAATCACCTGACCTATCTCGGAGATGCGGAAATCGGCGCGGGCGTCAACGTCGGCGCGGGCACGATCACCTGCAATTATGATGGCGTGCACAAGCACAAAACGCTGATCGATGATGGCGTCTTTGTCGGCAGCGATACCACGCTGGTTGCTCCGGTACGGGTGGGCAAGGGCGCGTACATTGGGGCCGCGTCCTGCATTACTGATGATGTTCCCGAAGACGCGCTCGCCCTCGGCCGCGCGCGGCAAGTCGTCAAAGAAGGATGGGCGGCTCGAAAACGCGCGGAGAGGACGGCGAAGAGCTCGTGATGCTGGTTGAAGAAATCGTTGGATCTTGTGAAAACTTTATAGCTTTTGTCATTCTGAGTGAAGCGAAGGACCTGTGCATTTCAATAAATAGAATTGCATAGATCCTTCGGCGACGAAACAGCGTCGCCTCAGGACGACAATACTTCCGCGGATCAGACCGTTACAGTTTCCCCCGCAGCGTCTTCACCAACTGCCGGATCGCTTTCTCGTTACGCCGATACCAGCGCCATTGGCCTTGTTTCGCAGCCTCCACCAGCCCGGCTCGCGTCAGGATCGCCATGTGATGCGAAATCGTCGGCTGCGATAACGGCACGCGTGCTTCGATGTCTCCCGCGCACAGGCAGGGTCCGTGATCACCCGGAGTTTTGCCGGATCCCTTTGCTGCAATTGCCCCTTCTTTCAGCGCCTGCAGAATGCGTCTGCGTGTGGGATCGGCAATGGCGTGGAGCGCGCGGTCGAGCGAAGCATCGTCAGAACTCATGGCACGACTAGGAATAGCGCGAGAATTGATGAGTGTCAATCTACGATCAGCTCGGATGGGTGGGCAACTCAAGCATTCTTTTCGCCCGAGTGGGAACTACTTCTTCAATATCGGGTTGTACCCATCGGCGATCAAGCGCGTGCGCATGGCTTCGGCATCTTTTACGTCGCTGTAGGGCCCGAGCTGCACGCGAAAGAAATTGTCGGCCTTGGATTGCGAAGCCACGAACGCCGGATAATCTTTTTTCTTCAGCGCATCGACGAGAGCATCGGCGTCTTCCTGCTTGGTGACGGCAGCCACCTGCACGAAGTAGGCGGAGGTCGGCAAGACTGTGCTCGGATCGGGAGCGGATGTGGCGGGCACAGTCGTGCCCGGAATCGCCGTAGTGGGCGCGGGCTGCGCGGTAGAGGCATTGGCGGGCGCGGCATTGACCGGTGTTGTCGCTGTGTCGGTCTTCGTGCTGGCTGCGGGCGTCAGCTCGGCGCTGGCGTCTTTCTGCTCGACGTTTTTGTAGAACGTCATCGGCGCAGCCGCTGGAGCATTCGTCTTCTCGGACGCTGCCGCGGGCTGCGCAGCAAGCGTGCCCGCGCTGGCCAGCATCGGCTCTGATTTGCGGCCGAGCGAATATCCCAGCGCGAAAAACAGCGCGCAGATCGCGACCAGGCCGAAGAACAGGACCAGTAGCTTACCGGTTCCCAGAGTAATTTCCGTATCTTCCGACGAAGCCATAGCTCAACTCCACAAGCGCACGAATCTTGAAGACCTTCCATCAGCGGCTAAAGCCGCATTGATTTAGCCCGTAATTTGCGGACGGCCTTGAAGGCCGTCCCTTTCAAATCTTCGGTTTGGAGTCCGGACAAACCCCTGCTTACGTAGTTTTTGCCGGCGTAGCTGGAGCGCTCGGCGCTCCGTTCCCGCCGACATTGCTCATCATTTTCTGCAAGCCGGAAAAAAAGTCGACGGGCACGGGGAAAACGACGGTCGTGTTTTTCTCGACGCCAATTTCGGTCAACGTCTGTAGATAGCGTAACTGCACGCTGACCGGCTCAGAGGCCAGCAGGCGTGCCGCATCCACCAGCCGCTGTGCCGCCGAAAATTCGCCCTCGGAGTGAATGATCTTCGACCGTTTTTCGCGCTCCGCTTCGGCCTGCTTGGCCATTGCCCGGATCATCGTCTCGTTCAGGTCCACCTGCTTGACCTCCACGTTGGTGACCTTCACGCCCCAGGGCGACGTGTGCGTATCGAGAATGCTCTGCAGGCGCAGATTGATCTTGTCGCGATGCGCCAGCAGTTCATCGAGTTCCAACTCTCCCAACACCGAGCGCAGCGTGGTCTGGGCGAATTGCGAAGTCTGATAGACATAATTCGAAACTTCGACCACCGCTTTGCGCGGTTCGATTACGCGCAGAAAAATCACGGCGTTCACCTTCAACGTGACGTTATCGCGGGTAATGATGTCTTGTGGCGGAACTTCCAGCGCTTCCTGCCGCAGCGAGACGCGTACCATCCGGTCGACCGGCGCGAAGACCAGAATCACGCCTGGACCTTTGGCTGTATCGAGCAAACGACCGAGACGAAAAAT
>JASHQK010000324.1 GCA_030039195.1 Candidatus Sulfotelmatobacter sp. | reverse complement strand
GTCCCTGTCCTCACATCAACCTGACGATCGGCAAGCACGAGCCAGCCTTTTTGCGGATATACACTGCCATCCGACAGAATCAGTTCGAGTATCCGTCGCGGGGCAGGGAGTTGCCGACCTTCGGCGACGGCATTGATTCTTTCCGCAAATTTAAGATATTCCTGCTCGCTGATCGAGAAATAAGCCTTGATTGGATGCACCTCTGAGACAGTAGTCAGAACAGTAGTAGGTCCGACCAGATCCCCAATCTGCCCCTTCGCTAATCCGGCGATGCCGTCGATCAAGGAGCGGACCTTGGTAAAGCCAAGATTCAGTTTGGCCTGCTCAACTTGTGCAGTTGCTGCAGCTACCATCGCCTGGGTCGCCTCGTGAGCCTGAATATCGTTATCGAGTTGCGCTTGCGGAATCGCGCTTTCCTTTGCCAGCGGAGTATCACGCGCCACGTCGAGCGTAGTTTTGCCGAGTTGCGCCTCCACCTGAGCCAGTTGGCCTTGAGCCTCTGCCAAGACTGCCTCAAACGGACGCGCGTCGATTTCAAACAGCACATCTCCTTTCCTGACTTCCGTACCTTCCCGGTAGTCTTGCTTAGTCAGGTAGCCAGTCACCTGCGGCTGAATTTGTGCATTTGCAAAGCCGTCGAGAGTCGAAATCCATTCAGCGTAGAGGGATACGTTTTCCTGCACTGCCGGAACCACCTCGACTTCCGGGACTGGAGCTTCGGCTTGTAGCTTTTCCTTCGAACAAGCGAATAAGGGCAGGAGGAGGGCGAAGCCAAGTGAAGCTATTCGACCAATCGGCAGAGAAAAACTTCCTCGACAGCCGCAAGGTGTAGTGCTGAGTGCAAGATTATCCAGGCAGGGCGAGGTGTTCTTGGGTTGCATACGGCATCCTCGGCGAGGATTCAAATTCCTCGAGCACCAGTTTCAACGTCATGGGCCAAGCGGTGGGAAATGTCGCCAGCCTTGCACGCTGGATCGAGGTGCAACTTGTGGGTCGAGCCAAAGAGTAGAAGGGAGCAACGGTGCGATGAACTGGCAGAAGTAACAGTCAAAACAAGGACTTGAGGTAAGTTCTATCTATGAGGGAAGAGGAAAAAGAGGAAGCTTGAATCGGGGATAACTCGCGAGGTTTCGTGCTGACGAAGTTCGGATCGTCAGAGATTCCCCTTAATATGTTTGGTTGAGAACCTCATTGTTTCAAGGCAAAAACTGCTGACAAAACGGGAGATCGTTTCATCAGCGTATAGGAGACAGGTCTGGGTCGCGGCGCTATATTCGTACACGATGAGCACCGACAGGATCGTTCTGGAACCCGTTGAGGCCGCGGCGAAGGGCCGCGGTGGCAAAGTTGATTGCCTCGTCCCCCGCATTCTCCTCGCGGATGATCAGGAAGAAGTGCGCGAAACACTGGTGTCAATCCTCGAAGATGAATTTCAGATTGTGGGACTGGCGGGAAAGGGTGATCAAGTTCTTGAGTTGGCGACAAGCCAATCCCCGGACGTATTGGTGCTTGACGTCTTCATGCCGGGCATGAATGGTATTGAAGCCGCAGCGCTCGTGAAGGCATCAGGTTCTGCTACAAAGGTGATTTTCCTGACGGTGGTCGAAGATCCAGATTTTGTGGACACCGTGATCTCGGTGGGGGCTTTTGGTTATGTGGTGAAGGCCCATCTTGCCACCGATCTGATCCCTGCAATCCGAAGCGTGCTAGACAACCAGATCTACATTTCTCCTGTGCTGGGCATCTCTTAAGTCCATTTCTCCGGCCTGATCGTCCCTTTGTTCTCACAGAGAGGGCTTGGGAGGTCGCAAAACTTTCTGTCATGTGTTGACCGAGCTGGCACCTCAGGAAAACCAAAGAACGAGTGCTGGATAACTGGTACCACTACCAGTTATAGTGGGGTCTGGATTTCAATAAAGTTACTGCGATGATCGAAATCGCACAGCCGAAAATCACTCCGCGTGGTTGAGAGGCGTGTGAGAATGATGTAACTCGCATGGAGCCCCGTAACAGAGGTCGGCTGCTGATTGCAGATGACCACACACTGGTAGCTGAGGCCTGCAAAACTCTTCTGGAAGGTGAGTTTCATGTCGTTGGCATCGTCAACAACGGACGTGATGTGTTGCGTATGGCCCAGGAACTGCGGCCAGACGTCGTGATCATGGACATTGGGATGCCCTGCTTGAATGGTCTCGACGCCGGCGAGCAGTTAAAACGCATCCTGCCCTCGTGCAAGTTGGTGTACATGACTATGAACATGGCACCGGATGTGGCGGCCGAAGCATTTCGCCGGGGTGCATCTGGATATGTAGTCAAGAGTGCCACAGCGAGTGAGTTGGTAACGGCCATTCGGCGCGCTCTCAGAGCAGAGTCCTACTTGTCTCCCATGATTACAAAGGAAACCGTTGAATTTCTGCTACGCTGCGGAACAACTTTCAGTGACGAGAAGAAGCTGACACCACGACAGCGTGAGGTTCTACAACTTCTGGCGGAAGGCAAGTCGATGAAGGAGATAGCCAGCGTCCTGAATCTCAAGGCTGGAACTATCGCCTTCCACAAGTACAGCCTGATGCGGACGCTAGGCATTAAGACAAACGCCGGATTGCTCCAATTCGCAATCAAAAATCACCTGGTCAGCTAAAAAGACGACAATCCTAATCATGTACTGGAATTGAGCCATATTCCTCTCCTTACTCGACCGAGCTAGCATAACTGACAGTCTGCGACACGCCAGCCGACATCGTAGACTCACAGTGGTGCACGCCGTGAATGCGAGATTCTTGAGGACGGATTACGCCTCGCTAGACGGAGCAGAGTTCAGGCGCTCGCTCCGCTCGAAATTTCACCTTAGTTTCTATCAGATTGCGGGATGCATTGCAGTAACGATCTTGGCGACGGTCATTGTCGCGGT